>CALPVO020000083.1 GCA_943327025.2 Janthinobacterium lividum | reverse complement strand
TGCTGCCCTCAGGACAGGTGACGGTGGGCAACGTTCCTCATCTTCAGGACGTGACGACCACCAACGAATTGCTGGGTCGCATGGGCGTCAGTGTCACCATCGATGAAAAATTGCGCGTTGGGGTAGACCCCACCACGCTGCGTGATTGTGTCGCGCCATACGAATTGGTGAAGACCATGCGCGCCAGTATTTTGGTGCTAGGTCCGTTGCTAGCCCGCTTCGGTCGCGCCGACGTGTCGCTGCCCGGTGGCTGTGCCATTGGTGCGCGCCCGGTCAATATCCATGTCGAAGGGCTGCGCCAAATGGGTGCAGATATCCGCATAGAGAATGGCTTTATCCGCGCTCAGGCAAGCCGCCTGCGCGGCGCGCGCATCGTGCTGGACACGGTCACCGTCACTGGCACCGAGAACCTGCTGATGGCAGCGACGCTGGCCGAAGGCACTACGGTGCTGGAAAACGCCGCGCGTGAGCCGGAGGTGGTCGACCTCGCCCAGTTCCTCATTGCCATGGGGGCGAATATTCGTGGTGCGGGCACCGACACCATCACGATCGAAGGCGTGGAAAAACTGAACGGCGGCGTGCACTACAACGTCATGCCAGATCGTATCGAAGCGGGCACGTATCTCTGTGCCGCCGCCATCACGGGCGGTCGTGTGCGTGTGCGCGACGTACGCGCCGACCATCTGGATGCAGTGCTGGCCAAGTTCCGTGAGGCCGGCATGCTGGTCACCACGGGTCAGGATTGGATCGAGGTGGATGCGCGTGGGCGGCGTCTGAAGTCCGTTGACCTGCGCACGGCGCCCTATCCCGCTTTCCCGACAGACATGCAGGCGCAGTTCGCCGCCTTGAACACGGTGGGTGATGGCGTGGGCACCATCGTCGAGACCATCTTCGAGAACCGCTTCATGCACATGCTCGAGATGCGCCGCCTCGGTGCGGACATTCGTATCGAGGGCAATACGGCCATCATGCGCGGCGTGGCGAAGCTGACTGCAGCGCCTGTCATGGCCACCGACCTGCGTGCCTCGGCCAGTCTGGTGCTGGCGGCGCTCGTGGCGGAAGGCGAGACGCACATCGAGCGCATCTACCATATCGACCGCGGCTACGAGCGCATCGAAGAAAAGCTGCGTGCGCTAGGCGCCCAGATTCGGCGCGTTCCGGGCTAATGCCTTTACTGCCTTGCGGTTGGTGTTGGCGGGTAGCAGCCCCGCAGCCTTAGCCCGGTACCAAGCCTGGATAACGCACGGCCAGTTCCTGCGCGTCTTGCGGGCGTTCGCCGAGTGTCACGACGACAGCGAAGGGTCGAAATCCCGTGGGTTCATACCGATAGCCATCGAGGCGCGCTTTCGAGCCCGGGCGCCGTTGTGCCAGACGGGAAATCAGGTCTCGCGCGTCCACGACCCGATGTCCATCCAACCTTAATACCAAGTCCCGAGTTCCAAGCCCTGCCGTTGCTGCCGGACTGCCGGGCAATACTCCCGCGATCGCAACACCGCGCAGCCGTGGCGCGCCGGCGGCGTTGCGCACGATGTCCCCGGCTGCGGGTTTGCCGCCGCTAGGAATGATGGCCTCGACATCGTGCAGGCCGACCCCTAGCCAGCCGCGAGCCACCCGGCCGTTGTCGATGAGTTCTGCCACCACGCCACGTACCAGATTCATCGGAATGGCAAAGCCGATTCCCTCAGTGCCGTCCTGCCTGCGCAGTACGGCCGTATTGATAGCCACCAAGCGCCCGCTGGCATCCACCAAGGCGCCACCGGAATTGCCGGGGTTGATCGCCGCGTCCGTTTGCACGTAGTTTTCGAACATTGCCAAGCCGAGTTGTCCGCGACCCGTGGCGCTGACGATACCCTGCGTTACTGTCTGGCCCATCGCCAGGGGGTTGCCGATGGCGAGGACCACATCGCCCACCTGGAGTCGGTCCGAGCGACCGAGTTCTATCGCTGGCAGGGGCTGTAGCGCAATCTTCAGGACGGCCAGGTCCGTGTCCGGGTCGCTGCCGACGACGCGTGCGCGTGCCGAACGGCCGTCTGCCAGTTGCACGGTCACTTCGTTGGCGTTGGCGATGACATGCTGGTTGGTCACCACATAGCCGCGGGTGTCGATGATGACGCCCGACCCGGCACCCTGAACGCGTTGTGCGGTTTCGGGCACCAAGTGGATGAATTCCTCGGGTAGCCCACTGGGTACGTCTCGCCCGCGCACCAGACTCTGCGTGCTGACCCCTACGACCGCCGGTGCGGCAGCGCTAACGGCGGCAGCGTAGGACGAAGCTCCGCGCCTCTCGGGCGTTGGCGCGAGCGTCAGTGCAGTAGCTACCGGCGCTGGTGATGGGGTTGGTGCGGGGGTATTGCTGTTGGTGGCCGGTTGCTGCGCCGTGTCCGCCGGGGATGGTGGCTGTGTACGGCTTGCATCGGGACGCAGCCACACCACCAGCAACGCCAGCGCAAGCCCGACCGAGATCCACGGTGAGGCGTAGCGGACCGCTTGGTCCAAGCGTTTCAGTGAGCGGTGCATCGTGGTGCTACCGTCGCGGTGCGCGAGCAGAGTGTCAAGGGGGTGCGCGCTTATTGTGTGCCGATGGAGTGGTGTAAGTGCCCCTTGGTGCGTGTGTATAATGCCGGATGCCCCCGGGCGACTTGGCGGTCGTCCGGGCGCAGTGACAAAACCTTGGGGCTTATCAATGAGCGAACATGTTGATCTGGGTCGTCGCAAGCTGCTGACGGCAGCCACTGCCGCGACAGGTGCCATCGGTGCCGGTCTTGCGGTATCGCCTTTTCTTGCCTCGTGGAAGCCGAGTGCGCGTGCCAAGGCCTTGGGTGCCCCGGTGGAGATCGACATCTCCCGCATGGACGCCGGTTCCATGATCAAGGTCGAGTGGCGCGGCAAGCCCGTTTGGGTGGTCCGCCGTACCCCGGAGATGCTGTCGGATCTCGGTGCCCACGACCCACTCCTGCTCGACCCGGCCAGCGACGGCTCCAAGCAACCGGAGTTCGCCAAGAACCCGGCACGCGCGCAGAAGCCGGAATACTTCGTGGTGTTGGGCGTTTGCACCCATCTGGGTTGCTCGCCCATCTCGAAGTTCGCTGTCGGCGAGGTCGAGGCGGGTTGGCCGGGTGGCTTTTATTGCCCCTGTCACGGTTCCAAGTTCGACCTTTCCGGTCGTGTGTTCAAGGGCGTTCCCGCGCCGAAAAACCTGGAAATTCCGCCGTATGCCTTTGTTGGCGATGGCAAGATTGTCGTCGGCGCGGAGGGCGCGCAGGCGGCATAAGCCGTTCTGTCGCCCCGTCCCTTTTCTGGAGTAGCAGGCACCCACCATGGCCTCGACTGAACCCAACAACGCTGCCCAACAGGGCGGCCTAAGCGGCTGGATTAACGCGCGCTTCCCGCTCGACAAGATGCTGCGCGAGCATGTCACCGAGTACTACGCGCCCAAGAACTTCAACGTCTGGTATTACTTCGGCGCGCTGTCCTTGTTCGTGCTGGTCCTCCAGCTCGTCACGGGCATCTTCCTGACGATGAACTACAAGCCCTCGGCCGCCGATGCCTTCGGTGCCGTTGAGTACATCATGCGCGACGTCGAGTGGGGCTGGCTCATCCGCTACCTGCACTCCACGGGCGCCTCGGCATTCTTCGTCGTGGTGTACCTCCACATGTTCCGTGCGCTCATGTACGGTTCGTACAAGGCCCCTCGCGAACTGCTGTGGCTCCTCGGCATGGGGATTTACTTGGTGCTCATGGCGGAGGCCTTCATGGGCTACCTGCTGCCGTGGGGCAACATGTCGTTCTGGGGTGCGCAGGTCATCGTCTCGTTGTTCGGTACCATCCCCGTGGTCGGTGACGGACTGGTGGAATGGATCCGCGGCGACTACTACATCTCTGACATCACGCTGAACCGCTTCTTTGCGCTGCACGTCGTAGCGTTGCCGTTCGTGCTGGTGGGTCTGGTGGTGGCGCACATTCTGGCGTTGCACGAAGTGGGTTCCAATAACCCCGACGGCGTCGAGATCAAGAAGACCAAGGGCGCTGACGGCAAGCCGCTGGATGGCATCCCGTTCCACCCGTACTACACCGTGAAGGATCTCTTCGGTCTTGGGGTCTTCCTCACCTTGTTCTCCGCCATCGTGTTCTTCAAGCCTGACGGCTGGGGGCTGTTCCTCGAGGCGCCGAATTTCGAGCCGGCGAACCCGATGCAGACGCCGCCGCACATCGCTCCGGTGTGGTACTTCACGCCGTTCTACGCCATCTTGCGCGCGGTGCCGTCGTTCTTCGGTACGCAAATCTGGGGCGTATTGGCCATGTTCGGTGCCATCGTCATGCTGGCACTGCTGCCGTGGCTCGATAAGTCCCCGGTGAAGTCCATCCGCTACCGTGGGCCCATCTCGAAGATTGCCCTCGGCATCTTCGTGGTCACCTTCGTCATGCTGGGCTACCTTGGCCTGAAGCCGTCGACCGGCATCTACCCCTTGCTGGCGCGGGTGTTCACGGTCATTTACTTCGCTTACTTCCTGCTGATGCCGTGGTGGTCCCGCATGGATTCCACGAAGCCGGTGCCGGAGAGGGTCACCTACGATGCTCACTAAGAAGACGTTCCTTGCCGCCGTCGCGGCTGGCCTAATGACGTTTGGCGCACCAGGTGCTTCGGCCGCTACTGAAGGCGTCGAGCTGATGGCTGCCGACAACGACATCTACAACAAGGCGAGCCTGCAGCGCGGCGCACGCAACTTCGTGAACTATTGCTTGGGTTGTCACTCGGCCAAGTACGTTCGTTGGAACCGTGTCGGCGCCGACCTTGGCATCCCCGAAGGAGAACTGAAGTCCTTGCAGTTCACCGGAACGGCGCCCTTCGATACCATGCAGAGCGGTATGCCTGCTGAGGCCGCCAAGCGCTGGTTCGGCAATGCCCCGCCGGACATGTCCTTGCTGGCCCGTTCGCGTGGCACAGACTACATCTACACCTTCCTCATGACCTTCTACGCGGACGACAGCCGTCCCCATGGCGTGAACAACCTGGCGCTGCCTGGCACGGCCATGCCGCACGTGTTGTCTGGTCTGCAGGGCGTGCAGAAGGCGGTGATGAAGTCGCATACGGGCGAGGACGGCAAGGCTGTCAGCGCGGTGGAGAAACTCGAAGCTGGTGATGTTGGCACGCTTAAGCCGGAGGAATACGCTTCCTTCGTGCGCGATACCGTGAACTTCATCGAATACATCGGCGAACCGATTCAGACCAAGCGCCGTGATCTCGGTGTCTGGGTCATTCTGTTCCTGCTGGTGTTCACCGGGTTCGCGTATCTCCTGAAGAAGGAGTATTGGAAAGACGTGAAGTAATGCCATGGCAGCTGCACGCGCATCTTTAGTTCTGTATTCCCGCAAAGACGACCCGCGCAGCCATGCTGTGCGCATCGTCCTTGCCGAGAAAGCGCTTGATGTCGATATCGTCGACGTCAATCCGGCACGTCCTCCCGAGGATTTGCTGGACCTGAACCCGTACCACGAGGTTCCCACTTTCGCGGACCGCGAACTTGCGGTCTACGATATGCGGGTGCTGTTCGAGTATCTGGAGGAAAGACATCCTCACCCGCCGCTATGGCCGCTGGAGCCTACGCAGCGGGCGCGTCTGCGTCTGGCCTTGTCGCGGATCGAGCGCGACTGGTTCTCGCTGGAGGCCAAGGCGACATCCGCCCGTCTCGATGGCAATGCCAAGGCCATCGTCGCTGCGAATCGCGACCTGCGTGAGGCGGTGCTCGCCGCTACGCCGCTGTTCCGTGCGCAGCCGTTCTTTCTCGGCAACACATTCAGCTTTGTCGATGCTGCAGTGTTGGCGCTGTTGTGGCGCTTGCCCATGCTGGGTATCGAACTCGGCGATGCCGGTGCAGACGTGAAGCGTTACGCGCAGCGTCAGTTTGCGAGGGCTTCGTTCCGTGCCAGCCTGACCACCTCGGGGCGCTTGGTGTCCGCCGTGGCCGGCGATATTGACCTCGATTGAGGTGACGACTCCTCCGACCAGTCGTCCGCGTCGTCCGTATCTGCTGCGGGCCTTGCATGAGTGGATATGCGATAGCGGCTTCACGCCGCACTTGGTCGTCGATGCGGAACTTCCCGGCGTGCAGGTTCCGCGGGCGTTTGTCCGTGATGGCAAGATCGTGCTCAATTGCAGTTGGGGCGCCACCAATGGTTTGCGGTTGGGTAACGACGACGTGACTTTCGGTGCCCGTTTCGGTGGCGTTGCGCACAGCGTGCTTGTGCCTATCGCTGCGGTGCTTGGCATCTACGCCAACGAGACCGGCGAAGGCATTGTGTTCACGGCTGAAGACTTGGCAGGGCACGTGGTGCCGGAGCCACCGCCCGAACCACCTTCACCGACTGGCGGTGAGGCAGCAGAACGCAGAGCTCGGTTCAAGGTCGTCAAGTAGCCCGCCAGGCATCGCGGATCCATGTCGGGTCGGCAGTACCGCTGGTAAAACCCACGACGTCAAAACGCGCGCGGCGCTGGCGTTGCTCCGGGTGCCGTTGAAGCCACAGTGCCGCGGCGCGCTCCAGCTTGCGCTGTTTGCGCCAGTCCACGCTTGCCAAGGGGCCGCCGAACCCTAAGTGCTGCCGCAGGCGCACTTCCACGAAGACGAGGGTTTCCCCTTCGGTCATCACCAAGTCCCATTCACCGGCGCGAAAGCGCGCGTTGCGCTCCAGTAAACGCAGTCCAGCGGAGGTCAGGTGTTCCAGCGCCCGCTGTTCGGCAGCAGCCCCTGCCACATGCCGAGCGTCAGCCATGGCCGTCGATTCAGGGTGCTTCAGCCGCCGCAAGCCCCGCCGGCGGCAGGGGGCGGAGTTCGCCGCCGCGAACCTGTAGCCACTCCAGTTCGCGGTGCAAGCGTCGTTCCGCGTCGACGGTCAGGCGCCCCGTCATTCCTGAAAGCGGCGTCTGAAATGGGCGGCGACTCGTCATGATTTCGGACAATGCTGCGTAGGCATCAAAGCCCAGTGCATACAGGCGACCGCGACGACGGAAGCGTTCTGGCCAAGCCGTGCGCAGGTCATTGCGTACATCCACGGCCGTCGGATCCGGGTCGATCATCCATGGCATGTCCGGGAACATGACGCCTTCGAGGTCGAGGTTCGCCTTCGGACTGGGGTCGTACACGTCGGAGGTGGCGTACACGGGCAGGTCCCCGGCGTAATGGAAGCGCAACTGTGGACGGATGAGGCGCGCCGCCTGGGGTTGTCCGGCGATGAATACGAACTCGATGTTGTTACGCCGCGTGGCGGCAAATTCGAGCGGGGTTCCCAGCGCTTGCGCCAATTTTTGGTAACGACGTTTGGCTTCATCCACGCCAAGCAGTTCGAGGATGGGGCCGGTGAAATCGGCGGTATCCGGGGCGTAGGTGCGCATGGCGATGAGTCGGCCACCACCGGCGCGCAAGGTTTCCTCAAAAGCGCGCTGGACCCGCTGGCCCCATTCGCCGGTGGGCACCAACGCGATGCCGTGCCGGCGCCCTTCGGCGACGAGGCGGCGTGCGACTTCGATGGCCTCATCTTCCGGGGCGAGCGAGTACTGGAATACCAGCGGCGATGCTGGTGTGCCTTCAGGCAAGAAGTTCAGGGCTAGCAGCGGGATTCCGGGCGCGGCACCACGCGCGACGGCGCCGACTTCCTCTTTGGTCAATGGGCCCACCACGGCCTGCGCTCCTTCGCTGAGCGCGCGTCGATAAGCGGCCAAGGCATCTGTGCCCGTGTCGTAAATCTCTACCTTGGGCCGGCTTCCTGCTGGACGCGCGTACCAGGCGGCTAGGAAGCCGTCGCGCACCGAGGTGCCGGCGGCTTGGGCGCGACCTGACAGGGGCAGCAAGAGCGCGATGCGGCCAGTGCTGGGCGGCAGTGGAGGGGATGCCTCGATCATAGAAACCACCAGTGGGCCGTTGGCCGGATGGGCAGGGTGACGTCGCCGCCACTCCTGGAACAGAGTTGCCCGCGCAGCGGGGGATTGCTCGGCGCGAAGTGTGGTGCGGGCCAAGTCCAGCCAACCCGCGACGGCAGCAGAACTGCCTGCGGGAGTGGCGAGGTCGGCGCCGCGCTTGGCGGCGCCGCGAAGTTGCGACCAGAGCCTTTCGCTACTGACACTTGCTTCACGTGGAGTTGCTTGGGCAGGGGCGTCCGCAATGAGCTGCAACCCGAGCACCGCCTGTCCTCTGGCGAAGGCGACGCGGGCACGTGTCCAGCGCAGCGCGGGGGAAGGGTTGGTTGTTGGAAGGCGGTCGAGTGCTTGCGCTGCGCGCAGCGGTTGGCCTTGGGCGAGCGCTATCTCCGCGGCGAGAAGCGTGCGCGGTTCGGTAGGGACCTTGCTGGGGGGCAGTTGCGCGAATACCCGCGCCGCTGCTCCACCATCCCCGGCTGCCACCCAAGCAGCAGCGGCCTCTTCCAGCGCTCCCGTGCGGGCTTCGCCTGCAAGGCTGGCAGCACGGGCTTCGGCGCCTCGTGCGACGGACACGGCTGCCGCCGGCGAGAGGGGCGGGCGGGTTGGCGTCTTCGCGGCGTCCTGTGCCAAGACGGCGCTTTTAGCCGGTTCCGGAGGTGGTGTGGTGAGGCTACAGCCGCTGGCGAGCAGGGTTGCCAGTCCAATCACGGAAAGGGCAAGACGAACGGATGCTGCCTGCCCACGCCAATCACGCCGCAGCCGGTGCATTGGCGCTTGCGTGTAGGCGTGGTGCGTGGGCACGATGGCGTCCGGTTTCATCTCT
>CALPVO020000082.1 GCA_943327025.2 Janthinobacterium lividum | reverse complement strand
GTGCAGTTACTGGAAAGCGCCGCCGGCAGTTCCTTTCGTACGCTCGACCTCGCTGGTGCTACGGCGTTTCCGGGCTTCGTGGATGCGCATGCGCATTTCGTCGGCATTGGCCTGCGCGAGTTAACGCTGAATCTCGAGGGCACTGCCTCTATCGCTGAGCTGAAAACGCGGCTGGCGCAGTTTGCGCATGAGCAACCCACCGGACCCATCACGGGCCGCGGGTGGATAGAAACCCACTGGCCCGAGCAGCGTTTTCCGACCCGCGCGGATGTGGATGCCGTCGTGAAGGACCGCCCCGTTTACCTCGAGCGCGCAGATGGGCATGCCGGCGTGGCGAACAGCGCGGCGCTGGCCTTGGGTGGTGTGTCAGCCGCTACCGCGGACCCGAATGGCGGGCAGGTGCTGCGCGGCGCCGACGGCAAACCGACAGGCATGCTCATCGACCGCGCGCAGGATTTGGTCACCGCCCGTCTGCCACAACCGGATACGACGATGAAGCGCGAGGCCCTGCGCCGCGCCAACCGGCTTTACTTGCAGCGGGGCTGGACGGGGCTGCACAACATGAGTGCCGCTGCCGAGGACGTGGTGCTGGCGACAGCGCTGGCGGCAGAGGGCGAATTGAAGCTGCGGTCCGAACACTATCTCGACCCTGCCGGTGCTGATGAAGTGTTGGCGCGCGGGCCTTATGCCGATGCGACCGGGCGCGTACGCGTGCGTGGTCTGAAGCTCTATGCGGACGGCGCGCTCGGCTCACGTGGCGCGGCCTTGCTCGCGCCCTACCAAGACGCAGCGAAGTCTTCGGGGTTGCTGCAAATGGCGAAGGACGAGGCGCAGCGCTGGATGAAGCGAGCGCAGCAAGTCAATGCACAAGTAGCCATGCACGCCATTGGCGATCGCGGCAATCGCTTGGTGCTGGATTGGTATCAGGAACTACTGGCGGGTGACGGTACGTCACCAGCGAAGGCAGCTGGTGCTGCGCGGCGCTGGCGGATTGAACATGCGCAAGTCATCTCGCCGCAAGATATCCCCCGTTTTGCGCAGCTCGGTGTCATCGCTTCCATGCAGCCTTCGCATGCTATTGGCGATTTGTACTTCGCGGGCGCACGCCTTGGCGATTTGCGGCTCAAAGGTGCCTATGCTTGGCGCAGCCTGCTGGATGCAGGCGCTACCATTTGTGCAGGCTCCGACGCGCCAGTGGAGAAAGGCGACCCGCTCATCGAGTTCTACGCTGCGGTGTATCGCCATTCGCTGGAAGGCTTCGCCGGACCGAGTTGGGGCCTGGACCAAGTGGTGACGCGTGCCGAAGCCTTGCGCATGCTGACTTGGGCGCCCGCGTACGCTTGCGGGCGCGAGCAAGAGCTGGGCAGTCTCGAACTGGGCAAGCGCGCGGATCTAAGTGTGTTCTCGAAAGACCTGATGACTGTTGCGCCGGCCGAAATTCTGCAAGCCAAGGCGGTGATGACCGTGGTCGATGGCGAGGTAGTGTTCGGCGGCTGAAGCGACTTCACGCCTGCGTGCGCGTTACCGACAGCACGTCTTCCATGTGGCGGATGGTGCGCAGCACGCGTGCCAAATGCTTGCGGTCTTCCACTTGCAACTGGAAAGTGATGGTGGACGCGGTGCTGTCACGTTCGGTGAGCGAGACCGTGTCGATGTTGGTGTCGGTGCCGGCAATACGCGTAGCCACAGCAGCGAGTACGCCCACGCGGTTCTGCACCTCCACGCGCAATTGGGAGGCGAACAGCTTGCCCGGCTCGTTCTTCCAGGTAACGGGAATCCACTTGTCCGGCTGCTTCTGCCAGCCGGAAACGCTGCCACAGGTACTGCGGTGGATGATGACGCCGCGGCCCGTGGTGAGATGCGCGGTAATGGAATCGCCGGGGATGGGGAAGCAGCAATGCGCGTAGTCCACCACCAGACCTTCGGTGCCGGCGATAGCCAGTGGCGCCAGTCCTTCGCCTGGTGCTCCAGAGGTGCTACGCGGGTGCATGGCAGCGCCTTGCTGCGTGGGCAGCAAGGCACGCGCCACCAGCGGCGCCAGCCGTTCGCCCAGGCCGATTTGTTCGAATAGCGCGTCGCGGTCCGGCAGGCTGGCCTCGCGAGCGATACGCTCGATGGTGGCCTCTGGCACTTGCTTTAGTGGGAGCGAAAACTCTTGGAGCGCTTGGTCGAGCAAGCGGCGCCCCAGTTCCACGGCGTCACCGTGCTTCATGCTCTTCAGGTAATGGCGCACGGCGGTACGCGCCTTCGCTGTGGCGACGAAGTTCACCCATACCGGGTTGGGCGTAGCACCGCGTGCGGTGATGATTTCCACGGTCTGACCATTGCGTACCTCAGTACGTAGTGGCACGAGGCGGCGGTCTATCTTGGCAGCCACGCAACGGTTGCCCACACCGGTATGCACTGCGTAGGCGTAGTCCACACAGGTGGAGCCGCGCGGCAGACGCAGGATGTCGCCCTTCGGCGTGAACACGTAGACCTTGTCCGGGAAGAGATCCACGCGGACGCTTTCGAGGAATTCTTCGGAGGTGCCGCCCTCCTGAATCTGCATCAGGCCCTTCAGCCATTCGCGTGCGCGCTCTTGTTGGGCGCTGCCGCGGTCTTCGTCGCCAGTCTTGTACTGCCAATGGGCGGCAATACCACTTTCCGCAAGCCGGTGCATTTCGGTGGTGCGAATTTGCACTTCGAGCGGAATGCCGTTCGGGCCGAAGAGCGTGGTGTGTAGCGACTGATAGCCGTTGATGCGCGGGATGGCGATGTAGTCTTTGAAGCGCCCCGGCATGGGCTTGTACAGCCCATGTACCAGGCCAAGCACGCGGTAACAGGTGTCTATGCTGTCCACTATTACGCGGAAACCGTAGACATCCACCACCTCCGCCAGTGGCACGTGCTTCTTCAACATTTTCTGGTAGACGCTGTAGAGATGCTTCTCACGCGCGTCCACTTGGCCCTTCAGGCCTGCACGTTGCAATGCCCCTTCGATGCTTTCGCTGATGCGCGGCAGAAACTGCTTCTGGTTGCCGCGCGCGCGCTTCAGTTCGCGTTCAATGACGCGATAGCGCTTTGGGTAGAGCGCCTGAAAGCCGAGGTCCTCGAGTTCCAGACGAAGGGAGTTGATGCCCAAGCGGTTGGCGATGGGCGCATAGATGTCGAGCGTTTCACGCGCGATGCGGCGGCGCTTTGGCGCGGGCATGACACCGAGCGAGCGCATGTTGTGGGTGCGGTCCGCGAGCTTCACCATGATGACGCGGATGTCGCGCACCATGGCGAGGATCATTTTGCGGAAGCTTTCCGCCTGCGCCTCGGCCTTGCTTTTGAACTGGACCTTGTCCAGCTTCGATACGCCGTCGACGATTTCAGCTACATCACGGCCGAAACGCGCGGCGATGTCGTCTTTGGCGGTAGGCGTGTCTTCGATGACGTCATGGAGGAGGGCAGCGCAGAGTGTCTGCCAGTCCATGTGCAGGCCGGCCAGAATGCCGGCGGCGGCGATGGGATGCGTGATGTAGGGTTCGCCCGTCATCCGCTTTTGACCGCGGTGGGCTTCGTTCGCTACCTCATAGGCTTCCCGGACGCGCTCGATGTCGTCGGGGGGGAGGTAGGTTTCCAGCAGCGTGAGTAGCTGCTGGATGCCCGGAGCCCGCCAGTTACCCGCCCAACCGCTGGTCCAGCTGTCGGGCAGCAGGTTCAGCAAGCTGGACGGCGTGTCCATGGCAGGCCTATGGGGTGGTGTCAGTCACCCAGGCCGAGCTGCGGGGCGCGGAAATCCGAGGGGATTTCCATGCCGAAGTCGGCCGGGTTCGGCTCGGGCGGCAGTTCCACTTCGAGCAGCAGTGCGCGGGTGACGTGGCCTTCGGCGATTTCACGCAGGGCCACCACGGTCGGCTTGTCGTTGCCGGCAGTAACGAACGTTTCTGCACCATTGGCGATGCGCCGGGCGCGCTTGGCGGCCAGCAGGACCAGTTCGAACTGGTTGTCCACGCTAAAGAGGCAGTCTTCGACGGTGATGCGGGCCATGGGCAAGTTTCCGGAAAAGCGAATTCGGGTCGTGAAGATTACCACCAATTCAGGTACTTACGCCAGTTTTGGGGGCGGCTTTGGCGAGCTCGCGGCGGCAACAGCGAGCGCTAGGGTGCGGCTTTCAGCCCCGCAGCAGCCCTTCGGCAAAGGCCGTCAGCCCCGGGCGGGCGGCGCGCAGGTCATCGACGGGAGGACCGCCGCCGGCGTCCGCCACGCGGATGAGGCTGGCTAGCGCCTCTTCGAAAACGTCATTCACTAGCACGAACCCGAACTCTGCCCAGTGCGAAAGCTCCGTGACGGAGTCTTGCAGGCGCCGCGCGATGACCTCTTTGCTGTCTGTGCCGCGTCCGCGCAGGCGCTGTTCCAGCTCGGCGCGCGATGGGGGAAGAATGAACACCTGCACAGCTTCCGGCAGCTTGGCGCGCACTTGTTGGGCGCCCTGCCAGTCAATCTCCAAAATCAGGCTTTCGCCGCGGGCTAGCGCTTGCTGCACCACTTGCAGCCCGGTGCCATAGTAGTTGTCGAACACGCGGGCCCATTCCAGCAATTCGCCCCGTTCCACCATCGCTTCGAAGGTGGCACGGTCCACGAAGTGGTAGTCGCGACCATCCACTTCGTTCGGTCGCATGGGGCGCGTGGTGTACGACACGGAGAACTTCAGGTGCGGGCGCGCTGCCATGAGTGCGCGCACCAAGCTGGTCTTGCCGGTACCGCTAGGCGCGGCGACTACATAAAGGCGGCCGGGGGTGGTGGCCTGCTGCATCGAAGCAGGCTGTTGGCCCTCTGGTGTATCCATCATTCCAGTTCGAACAACTGGTGAGGCATGGTATGCAGGCATTCGGCTCCGTGCTCGCCGATGAGATAACTGCTTTCCAAGTGGTAGGGCGCGACGGAGTGCCCGAAATACAGGAACTCAAAGTTGATGACCGTGCCAGGCTCGAGGACGAAATCCTTGAGGCGGCCGAAGGCAGGATAGGAACTGGGCAGCTCGATGATGTCGAGACCAATTGAGTGGACGAAGACCAGCAGCTTGCGGGGCGTCGGGATATCCAGATTCCAGGCAATTTGGCTGATGGCGCGCCAAGCCTCGTGTGTGGTGCTACCGGCCTTCAGGAACTGCAGGGCTTCGCGTTGACCGACATCGATGGCTTGGCAGATGCGGCGGTATTCGGCGCTTGCCGGGCCGACATGCACGGTCCTCGACATATCGAAGGAATAGTTGGAGTAGGTTCCCCAGCTTTCAAAGATGATGGTCTGGTTTTCGCGTACCTTCCAATCGTTATCGGCGAACATCAGGTCGGGGAAGTACTCGCCGCCGTATTCGGCACCGAATTGCAACGCCTTCTGCGCTGCGATGACATTGGCTCCTCGTTCCTGAAGGAACTGGCGGAAACGACCGGCCACCTCGTTCCACACGCGGCCCGGGCGAATCATCGGCATGATTTCTGCCAGCGCCTGCTCGTTCAATTGGGCGCCATGACGCAGGAAGGCGATTTCCTGCGCCGTCTTCACTTTGCGGATGTCCAGCCAGACATCGTGCGCGTCACTCCAGTGCAAATCCGTTAGTTCGCGTTGGACGTTGATGGCCAGTCGCAGGTCGTCAAACCCGACGCGGGCGCCGGTGAGACCTAGGTCGGCAAGCGCTGCAGCGGTGCCGCGCACGATGTCCGGACACAGATCTCCGGTCACTTTTTCCGCATACAACGCCTCCACATCAGCCTGCAGGGGGTCGAGCCTGACGGGCTCGGGCTCTCGGGCAAGGGCGGAGGTGTTCAGGAATTCCGTGACGCGCAGGCGCGAAATCCAAGTAGGGGTTTCGAGCAGTCCGGCAATGGCGAACTCGGGAACCACCAGAACGGGTGCGAGGGAGGGGTCGCGCGGCAGCACAACTGCCGCCTGTGCTTCCGGGGAGCCCCATTCCATATTCCGGTTCCAAAAACCGGAAGCGTAATAAACATTGCGCGGGATAGCCGCGACCAAGGCGTCCAGTCCAGCAGCCTCCATCTTGGCTAGTGCACGTGAATGGTTAAGCAGCATGGGGAAAAATCCTGCAGGAAGTTGGCAACGCAAACCTGATGATGTTGGACGCGCAACACCTTGTCCAGCGAGCTATCCATCGCCAATGTGGCGATTCCGGCGCGGGTTAAGCCTGCTTTCGGCGATGGCTGCGGGAAATCCGCGACGGCCCGCGACGGACCGTGGAAAGCCGTTACGGCAGAACCACGAAATTACCGCTGGCATTAACGCCGAGAATGCGCACGGGCACATTCGGGCGGTTGCCCGTCTGCGGATCGATGGTGATGGGACCGGTGGCGCCGAGATAATTCGTGGTGGCACGCAGCTGTCCCAGCACGGGCTCGAAGCTTGTGGTGCGGGCCTCGGTCATGGCGCGGAACAGCAGTTTTGCCGAGTCGTAGGTGAACGTGCCCCACACCCCCGGATTCGTGCCGGAGAAACGGGCGCGGTAGGCGGCTGCATAGTTGGTGGCGCTTGGCATCTGGTCCGGTTCCGGCACACCGCTGAAGACACAGCGCCGGCTGTCGGCTATGCCGGCAGTAGCCACAAAATCGGGGTCCTGGTTGGCCAGCCCCATGAAGCAGGCAGCGTTACGGCCACCCGCCGCCTCCGTGGCCAAGGACTTCGCGATGAGGCCACCTTCCGGGAAGTAGGTACTGACGTAGACCACCTGCGGCTGCAGGTCGAGCGACTGACGGACGACGTCGGTGTAGTCCGCGCGGCCCGGGGTGATTGCCAAACGGATGGCAGTGATGCCGCGCGCCATCAGACCCGCTTCCATCCGCTGGGCCATGCTGCTGGTATAGGCAGAAGGGTCCACCAGTAGCGCCACGGTGGTGGGCTGCAGCGCCGCAATGTAGGCAATCTCCGGCGGCGAGATTTGGCTGTTCTTGGGTTGCAAGGTAACGCCTTGGCCCGTGGTGTCGTCGCTGGAGGTGAGGTGCACGGGGACGATGCCGTCCCGGGTGTACTGCGGCAAATTCACCAACCCCACGCCCGAGTTGTAGGGCCCGATGACTGCCACAGCGCCTTCCTGCTTTACCCGGGCAGCGACGGCCAGGGCTTGCGTGGGGTCGGCTCGGTCATCTGCGGATACCAGCACCACGGGCCTGCCCAACACACCGCCGGCGCGGTTAACTTCTTCCACGGCCAACTGCACGCCTCGCAGCATGTCTTGCCCGTTGGAAGTCTGGGCGCCGGTAAGCGGCGCCTCGAGGGCGATGACGATGGCGGCGGCGCTACTGTGCTTTTTCTCGAAGCAGCCGGCCAATGGCAAAGTCAGCGCGAACAGCGTTGGCAGAAGAGCGGCGCGAACCGGGAAATGCAGCAAGGGGAGGATTCCGTTAGGGCCCTGAACGGGCGGACGCACGCAGAGTGCAGCCCGAAAGGGTAGACCGTCCTTGCGGAGTGGACAACTGCGCCTTTTACCCAGTTTCGCCGCAAGCCACGGCGCGCTACGCTCCAGCCACAACACAAACGGGCTAAACGCCCGAGGGGGAAGCATGGCGCGCAAGAAAGACACCCAACCGGCCGACCGTCTGCGCCGTCAGTTCCTGCAGGGAGCGGGTTTGGCCGGGCTCGCTGGCGCTGGCATGGCGGCGTTCAGTACTAGTGCTGGTGCGGAAGCCGCCAAGGTCCCGGCCGCTTCGCCGGGAACCCCCGCCGTGACGCCGGATACCAAGGCGACTGTCTCCGCTGCAAAGCGCGGCGTCTACCTCTCTTCGCCGCTGCGCCAGGACACCATCAGTGTCGCGGCGTTGCAGTCGCGGGTGCGTTCGGTGGATGTGCGCAACCTTGCCGCCACCATGCAAAGCAATCTGGACCATGTGCTGCGGCTGATTGATTTGGCACAAGGCTCGCCCGAAGAATGGGGCGGAGAGCAGCGCTGGGGTAGCCACCAAGACCTCATCTGCCTGCACGAGTTCCCGCTGCAGGGTTTCCAGCCATGGACGCGCAAGGAACTGCAGCGCGTCGCCATCGACTTGCCCGGCCCCGAAACGCAGGCCATTGGTGCGCGGGCCAAGCGCTATAACTGCTACGTCGCCTTCGGCTGTTACGCGAAATTGAAGGACTGGCCGGGCCACGTCATCAACATGTCGGTCATCGTGGGGCCCACGGGCGAGATAGTGTCCACGCAGTGGAAGTCGCGCAACGCACTCGGCTTGTTCGGTGAAGGCGCGCTGATTGGCACCACTACCTATGATGTGCTCGACCGCTATGTGGAAATGTATGGCTGGGATGCGGTGCTTCCCATTGCACGGACGGATATCGGCAATATCGCCATGACGTCCGTAGGCATGGAACCGATTCTTTACCAGTGCATGGCCATGAAGGGCGCGGAACTGCTCATTCTGACCGTGACGGGCGGTTCTAATGCCGAATCGGCTAAGGCTACTGCGCGTGCGAACCGTTGCTACACCGTAGGGGTGGGTAACTCGGTGTCACCAGACAACCTCGGGTTCATGGACGCTGCCGGGGCGAAAGACGAAGGCACGGTCATCTGCGATGCGCGGGGTATGGTCATCGGGCAGACCGAAAACCACCATGAAGACATGGCGACAGCGAGCATTCCGCTGGCGAGTTTCCGCAAGACGCGGCGTATGGCTGAAGTGCCAGTGGCACTACTATTGCCAGTATTGCAGCAGTACGAACCCGTGTTCGGACCGAATGCCTTCCTTGAATATCTACCGACGGATTACCAGGATGGCGGTGCCTACCTGCGGCGACGGATGTCCGGCAAGTAGCCGGCACCGTCACCGCAGCTCCCGGTCTGCTGACATTAACGGGCCGCCAACTTGGCACCACCGATCGCCTGC
>CALPVO020000081.1 GCA_943327025.2 Janthinobacterium lividum | reverse complement strand
TTGGCCAAGCCTAGCGCCGCAGCCTGCTCGCCACTGAACACCTCGCCCAGCAGGAGCCATTCGGCGGCACGCACATGCCCGAGGCACGCTGGCATGAGCAGGCTGGAGGCGTACTCCGGCACCAGTCCCAATTTCACGAAGGGCGTCGACAGCTTCGCGTCGTTAGCGACATAGACGAAGTCGCAGTGCAGCAGCAGCGTGGTACCAATGCCTACGGCCGGGCCGCAGACGGCGGCTACCACGGGCTTGCGGCAGTCGCTCAATGCGCGCATGAACCGGAACACCGGGGCGTCTTGGTGGGACGGCGGTTGGTGCAGGAAGTCTGCGAGATCGTTGCCGCCGGTGAAGGCTTGCGGGTTTCCAGTGAAGACTACGGCACGCACGTTTTCGTCGGCATCTGCGGCAATGAATGCGGCGGCGAGGGCCGCATACATGCTGGCGGTCAGCGCATTGCGCTTGGCGGGGCGCTCGATGCGCACCGTGCAAACGCCATCAGCGGTCGAGGATTCAATATGCGGGTCGGTGGCCATGGTCATCACGACGTTTCCTTGCGGGGCAGGAGCCTTGCGTGGCAAGCACTCCTAGCGGGGCGGTGGATGCGGGGCAGGGTGGCAGCATAGCGCGCAGTTAGCCGCGGTGGAGACGATCGCGTAGTTCGCGCGTCAGTTGTTCCAGCGAAGTGCTGGCGGCGTGGACAGTTTCGCCGGTGAACAGCCAAGCGTTGGTATCGTTGTCCGGTGCGGCGAGGGTGGACAGCCTGAATGGCAGGTTAGGGGCTCCCGCCGGGATAGCGAAAACCTGTCGCGCCGGCGCGTACCAGCGTGCCAGCGCGCGCGACCAGCGGGCGGCTTCGTCGGCCGGGCCGCGAATGACAAGGGTCTCGAGGCCGAGGGTTTGCTCTTCCAGCGCGTCTAGCAGCGCCAGATGGGTAGCCGGTGTGTCGCTCATGGGGCGCCACGCACCGCGCAGGGCATGGCTGGCAGTGGCTTGCCATAGCGCGTTGCCACAGAGGCAGCCCATCCGGTAAAGCGCCAGTGCGGCCATGCCTTCGGCCGAAGGCAAGGTGTCGTCGGCGTGTGCCGGGGCAGTGGGCAAGCCGGGCAGGGATGAGGACGATGTCGCCCCGAGTGAGGCACACAAGGCTGCCGCCGTCGCTGCGGCAAAGGCGAAGTCCTCATCGCTCCAACGCAACTCCAGCAGCGCTAGCGTCGCTGCCAAGGCGGCGGCCAGTCCCGCCAGAGGCGACGTGGTGGTCAGGGGGTGGTGCGCTCGGCACCGCGTGGCCTGTTCATTGAGGCTCTCCAACCAGTCTGGCCGGTCCCCCCAGCGCGCGGCAAGAGCCATGGCGCGCAGGCGGTGCCAGTCTTCGACGGCAGGCAGGGGGGCGGAAGTAGGCAAGCCCAACTGCAGCAGTGCCGCGAAGCCGCTCTCCGCGGCCTCGCGGAACGCAGGCTCCCCGGTGGCCGCGGCGGCCGCGGCAAAGGCCACCAGTTCCAGACTCGGCAGGCCGGCGTCTGGCCCGTTCCTCAGCGCGTCGGCGCTCGGCGCAAGGGGCAGGGCTAGCGTTTTGGTTAGGGCCAGGGTGGCCATGAACAGCGCTTGCAGATCGGGCTCCGGCCGCGCAGCGCCCGCGGCCCAGTGGCGCAGCAAGCGCGAGGCCGCCGGGGCCGCTGGTACCGGTTGACCGCGCGTGAAGGTGCCCATGTCGCGGTCGAACAAGGTTTCCAGTTGGCGACGTGCCACATCAAGCGGAGACGCGGTGAGCGGTGTGCCCTCGAGCAAAGGCGGCGGCACCAGTTGCGCGAAGGCGGTGGCGAGGCGCTGCCCTTGCTCCTGCAAAGGTTCGCGCTGGCGATGGAAATGCCGCCCCGCCTGCCGCAGAAAATCGGCGAAGCCGGGCAGGGAACCGGTGGGTGTCGCGGGGAAATAGGTGCCCGCGAAACACGGACGTCCGTCTGCCGGGTCGACGAGTGCCAACAAGGGCCACCCGCCTGCCCGGCCTGCGAGCAACTGGTGGACCAGTTGCAACTGCCGGTCCAGTTCGCGATGCCAGCGGGCGTCCGCCAAGCAACATACGTAATTGTCGTTCATCACTGCCGCCGTGGTGGCGTCGGCAAAGGATTCGGCGGCCATCTGCTCGAACGGCAAGCACCCCTCGCTGGCCACCACTAGCAGCACCGCACGGTCCAGCGCGCGTGCCGTGGTCAGGGCCGCGGTGCCCCACGGGTGCCACTGCACGAGTCCGCCGAGCTGCCGTTCTCGCCAAGGGCTGGGCTCGCCGGGCCAGGCAGGGCTGTGTGTGGGGTCGGCAGAAGGCAACTGCGGGGACCACTTAGGGGACCCATTCGGGTGAGGCAGGTTCATGGGGGCGTAGAATGCGTGACCTGCCGCCCGCGGACAACCCGCCGGCGGCCTACTGTTGTCGAGGCTCCCTGATGCACGCCCCTATTTCTGCTGGTGACGAACTCCTCGCGGAGCCCAGCGCCGCTCCCGCTGTGGAACTTCCCTTGTTACGTCTGCGCCGCGATGAGGACCGTCGTTTGTCGGCGGGGCACTTGTGGGTGTTCAGCAATGAAGTGGATGTGGCGGCGACGCCGCTTACGGCGTTCCAGCCTGGCCAAGCGGTGGAGGTGCGTTCCAGCCGTGACAAGTTCATTGGTTACGCCACTGTTAATCCCAATTCCCTCATCTGTGCGCGGTTGCTTTCGCGAGACCCGGGTTTCCATCCCGGCAAGTCGCTCTTTGTCCACCGTCTGCAAGTGGCGCTGGCCCTGCGGCAACGCTACTACCCCACGCCGCATTACCGCTTGGTCTATGGCGAATCCGATGGGCTTCCGGGCTGCGTCATCGACCGCTTCGGGGACACCTGCGTGGTGCAACTCGCGACGGCCGGCATGGAGGCGATGAAAGACGAACTGCTCGCCGCGCTGGTGAAAGTGGTGAAACCGAAGGCCGTGCTGTGGAAGAACGACAGCGGGTCGCGGGAGATGGAAGGCCTGCCGCTGTATGTCGAGGAAGCCCTCGGCACGGTGCCCGATGAACTCGAGGTGATTGAGGCCGGTGCACGCTTCATGGCTCCGGTTCGTCATGGGCAGAAGACCGGCTGGTTCTATGACCAAGCCTATAACCGGCCACTGCTGGGCCCCTGGGTAAAGGGTGGGCGGGTGCTGGACGTGTTTTGCTACGCGGGTGCTTGGGGCGTGCAGGCCGCACGCAGTGGTGCTGCCGAAGTCACTTGTATTGATAGCAGTGCCGCGGCGCTCGCCACGGTGCAACGCAATGCCGAATTGAATGGTGTGAAGATTGGTACCGTGCAGGAAGATGCCTTCACGGCCCTGGAGGCACTGGTGGAAGCGCGCGAACGCTTCGATGTGGTGGTGGTGGACCCGCCTGCCTTTGCCAAACGCCGCAAGGACTTGCCCAAGGCGCAGGGTGCCTACAAGCGCATCAATCAGTTGGCCATGCAGTTGCTCTCGCGTGATGGTCTGCTCGTCAGTTGTTCCTGCTCCTGGCACCTGGAGGCCGGCATGCTCATCGATTCCGTGCAGAAGGCGGCCAGGCACCTCTCGCGTCAGGCGCAGATTGTGGCGACCGGGGGGCAAGGGCCGGACCATCCCATCCATCCGGCTATCCCCGAGACCCGCTACCTGAAGGCGTTCGCCGTCCGGGTGACCCACGATTAACTTCTAGGGCCATGGCGCTGCCCCGGGCGGTAACCGGGGCGGTACTGCACGGCGAAGGCTTGTTACACTCCCCCCATGCTCATCTATCCGGACATCGACCCCATCGCCGTGGCCATTGGTCCGGTGAAGGTGCATTGGTATGGCCTCATGTACCTGCTGGGCTTTGTTGCAGCATGGTGGCTGGGGCGGCGGCGCGCTGCGCTACCGGGCTCCACTTGGACCCCGGAGCAGGTCGATGACGTCATCTTCAACGCCATGCTGGGCGTGGTGTTGGGTGGGCGTATCGGCTATTTGCTGTTCTATGGGCACGCGCGGGTAGCAGAGGACTGGCACTACATTTGGCGTATCTGGGAGGGCGGCATGTCCTTCCACGGCGGCTTGGCGGGTGTCATGGTCGCCATCGCCTGGTTCGCGCGCAGCACCGGCAAGCGGGTGGCTGACGTGTTCGACTTCATGGCGCCGTTGCCCTTGCTCGGGCTGTGTGCCGGCCGCATCGGCAATTTCATCAATGGCGAACTGTGGGGCAAGCCCACCGACTTTGCCTTGGGCTTTCTGGTGCAGACGCCCAACGGCCCGCAGGTGCTGCATGCCACGCAGCTCTATGAAGCCTTCTTGGAAGGCCTCGTGTTGTTCGTCATTCTCTGGGCCTATACCTCTAAGCCTCGTTGGCGCTGGGCGGCCTCCGGCCTGTTCTTGCTGGGTTATGGCTTATTCCGCTTCGCCGTGGAATTCGTGCGGGTGCCGGATACGCAGCTAGGCTATCTGGCGTTCGAGTGGTTGACGATGGGGCAGGTGCTCACCTTGCCGATGGTGTTGGGCGGTGCGGGCATGCTGCTGGTGGCGTACACCCGCCGCGAACCCAGCGGCAACCGCGTGGTTGGCTGAGGAAACCCAGTGCGCCAGTATCTGGACCTGATGCGGCACGTCCGTGACCACGGACACCGCAAGGAAGATCGCACTGGCACCGGCACGCTCAGCGTGTTTGGTTGGCAGATGCGTTTTAACCTCGCGGAAGGTTTCCCCCTGGTCACCACCAAGAAGGTGCACACGCGCAGCATCATCCATGAACTGCTCTGGTTCCTGCGTGGCGAGACGAATGTGCGCAGCCTGCAGGAAGCGGGCGTCAGTATTTGGGACGAATGGGCCAGCGCCGAGGGGGACTTGGGTCCTGTCTACGGCAAGCAGTGGCGCGACTGGGTAGCGGCTGATGGCCGGCATATCGACCAGATGGCCGAGGCTGTACGTTTGCTGCGGACCCAGCCCGATTCGCGTCGCATCATTGTGAACGCGTGGAACGTGGGCGAACTGGACCGCATGGCGCTCATGCCCTGCCACGCCTTTTTTCAGTTCTACGTGGCCGGTGGCCGGCTGAGCTGCCAGCTCTACCAGCGCAGCGCCGATATCTTTCTCGGGGTGCCGTTCAATATTGCTTCCTATGCCTTGCTGGTGCACTTGGTGGCGCAGCAATGCGACCTTGCCGTTGGGGACTTCGTGTGGACCGGCGGTGACTGCCACCTCTATCTGAACCACCTCGAACAGGCCGAATTGCAGCTCGCGCGCGAACCGCTGCCGCTGCCGCAATTGGTGCTGCACCGCCGGCCTGCCACGCTCTTCGACTACACTGCCGATGACATCGAGGTGCAGGGCTACGCTTCGCACCCCGCCATCAAGGCGCCAGTTGCCGTTTAGTCACGGCAGTTCGCCTGCCCAGCCACCCCTTTTTTCACTCGCCAACGGTCCCCCATGAGCGCCACTTTCCAGAAAAACCCTTACTACGTGGTTCGCAATTCCCGCATCCACGGTCGGGGCGTCTTCGCCGCCGCCAACATCCTCAAGGGCACGCGGATCACCGAATATGTCGGCGATCGTATTTCCCATGCCGAGGCTGATCGACGCCATGAAGACAAGGCGCACGATGACAACCACACCTTCTTGTTCACCGTGAATTCGCGCGTGGTGATCGACGGCGGCGTGAAGGGCAACGACGCGCGTTGGATCAACCACAGCTGCGACCCCAATTGCGAAAGCGTGGTCGATAAGGCGCGGGTGTTTCTCGAGGCCGTGCGGGATATTCCGAAGGGCCAGGAGATTTGCTTCGACTACATGATTGAGCGTGACCCGAACGACCCGCCCGAGATGGACCAGATTTTCGGCTGCCGGTGTGGATCACCCAAGTGTCGCGGCACCATGCTGCTCGATTGGCCGGACCCCAAGAAGAAGGCGGCCAAGAAGACGGCTGGCAAGAAGCAAGCCGCCAAGAAGAAGCTTGCCAAGAAAAAGTTAGCCAAGAAAAAAGCGGCCAATCCCAAGCAAGCCGCGAAGAAGAAGCTGGCCCTGAAGACGGTTGCCAAGAAGAAGGCGGCCAAGAAGAAGGCGGCCATTGGAAAAGCCGCCGTGAACCGAACGACCAAGAAGAAGGCCGTGCGGAAGGCTGCGGTAAAGCGCGCCCGCCGTTGACGCACGCTGACGCCACCATGCCTGCTTTGACGCTCATCGCCGCGGTTGGCACCAACGGTGTCATTGGGGTGGCAGGTGGTTTGCCGTGGCGCCTGCCTGCCGACTTGCAGCACTTCAAGGCCTTGACGTTGGGCAAGCCGGTCCTGATGGGCCGGCGCACTTGGGACAGCCTGGGGCGGCCGTTACCCGGTCGGCGCAATCTGGTGGTGACTCGCCAAGCCGGTTTTGTCGCCGCGGGCGCAGAAGTGTTTGCTACGGTGGAGGCTGCGCTAGTGGCCGCGGCGGACCAGCCTGAAGTGATGGTGATTGGTGGCGGCGAACTCTATAAACAGCTGCTGCCGCAAGCGACTGTGCTTGAGTTGACTGAGGTGGCGGCCACGCTTGAGGGCGATGCCTTCTTTCCTGCCTTCGACCCGGTCGTCTGGCCTGAGGTGTCCCGAGAGGCACACGCCGCCGACGAGCGGCATGCCTATGCCTACACTTTCGTGCGCCGCGTGCAGTTGGGCGAGGGCGGGAACCAAAATGCTCCGGCAGGGTCAATTCGCTAGCCATGTCACTGAAGGCCACCTTGCCGCTCTTCCTCGGTTTACTGCTCCTGCAGCCGGCCATCGCGGCTGAGCCGTTGCCGGGTGCGGTGGCCGATTCGGCGGCCAGTTCGATGGCCAGTTCGGCGGCCAGTTCGATGGCCATGGGGCGGTGGAAGGAGCACGAAGTCAGCTTCACCTACAGCGGCTTCACGTCGAAGTATTCCTGCGATGGCTTGGCGGACAAGGTCCGCTTGCTGCTACGTACGCTAGGGGCGCGGCCCGATCTGAAAGTGACCACTTACGGCTGCGGGGCGCTTTACGGCGGCCCCACCGAATTCCCCCGCGTGAAGCTGCGTTTTGCCACGCTGGAGCCGGCAGCGGATGGCGCCGCTGTATTGCCGGCAGAAAGCGCCGTGGCGCAAACAGCCGCCACGGCGGAGCCTTTCGGTCATGTTATTGGGCGCGAGGCGCCGCGCTTGCCGGTGCCGGGCACAGCGCTCGCACCCGAGGCCTCTGCGGTGGCTCCGCTGCCGGGCGAATGGCGCAAGTTGCGGTTTGACCGGGACCGTCCGCGGTCCCTGGAACTGGGCGACTGTGAATTGCTGGAGCAGTTTCGCGACCGGGTGCTGCCCTTGTTTGCCACGCGCGCGATGGATGACCACACTCGCTGCGTTCCCCACCAGCTCTCGGGAAGCAGCTTGTCACTGAGCTTCGAAGTGTTCGCTCCGGTACCAACGGCAGACACCGCGCGGGCGCGCCGCCGCTAGGTCACCTGCACCACTTCCCATTCTTCGGGGGGCAGCTTGTGGGTGTGTTCCAGTTTTACCGCGGTCAAGCGTCCGCCCCACACACAACCCGTGTCCAGGCCCAGTGCCGTGGGTGACCGCATCAACCCCAACGCGGACCAGTGCCCAAACACCACGCGGTCTTTCGCCGCGCGCCGCTTCGGGACATCAAACCAAGGCAAGGCGCCCTCCGGGGCGGTGTCCGGTGGGCCTTTCAGTTTTGGCAGCAACTGGCCTTCGGCCGTGCAGTAACGCAGGCGCGTCAGGCAGTTCACGGTGAACCGCCTGCGGTCCGAACCGGTCAGCGTTTCGGACCAAGTGTCCGGTTGGTCGCCATACATTTCGTTGAAGAAGCCCACCGGGTCGTCGCGCAAAGCGGCTTCCACGGCGCGCGCTTCGCGCTCGGCCGTGGCGATCGACCATTGCGGAGGCAGCCCAGCATGGACCATGGTCCAGCCCAGTTTGGCATCGTGGTGCAGCAAGGGCTGTTCCAGCAGCCAGCCAAGCAATTCGTCGGAATCGTGCGCAGCGAGGACCTTCTCCAGCGTATCGCCCGGACGCATGCCGTTGCCGGAGTTCGGCGCCATCGCCAGAGCGAGCAAGTGCAGGTCGTGGTTACCTAAAACGGTGGTGACGGCATCGCCAAGCGCGATGACCTCGCGCAGCGTGGCGGTGGAATGAGGACCGCGGTTCACCAAATCGCCAACGAGCCAGAGATGGTCGTGGGCAGGCGAGAAGTTGATGGCCTCGAGCAGACGGACGAACGCGCCGTGGCAGCCTTGCAGGTCGCCGATAGCCCAAGTGGTCACGGGCTAGTGCAGCAACCCTGGCACGGCCAGGCGGAACGTGGGAATGGGTGCTTCGAATTGCTGGCCGTCCGCGGCCCGCATGCGGTAGCTGCCCTGCATGGTGCCCACGGGCGTATCCAGCACGGCGCCGCTGCTGTAACGGAACCCTTGGCCCGGGTTGAGTAATGGCTGCTCGCCTACCACCCCATCGCCGCGCACTTCTTCCACCTTGCCGTTCGCATCGGTGATGATCCAGTGACGTGACAACAACTTGGCTGGCTGTTCCCCGTCATTGCGCAGGGTAATGGTGTAGCTGAAGGCGTAGCGGCCGTCTTCCGGTGCTGACTGTTCCTTCAGGAACGCCGTGACGACTTCGATGCGGATGGGAGGTGAGGTAGGCATGGCGGGAGTATTTTGGTGGAGTGTTAAGAGTGCGTGTCAGGCATGTCAGACGTATCAGGTGCGGGTGACGCGTCTGGTGCGTCAGGCGCGTCAGGCGCGTTAGCGTCGCGGCATTGTAGGGCCGCGCGTGCCAGTGCAGCGAACTCGGCTGGGGATAGAGTTTCGGCACGTCGTTGTGGGTCGATGTTGGCCAAAGTGAAAGCCTCGGGAGGCACGGT
>CALPVO020000080.1 GCA_943327025.2 Janthinobacterium lividum | reverse complement strand
GGGTCGGTCTTGCGGCCAGGCGCCACATCACTGTGCCCGGCTACGTCGACCAACTGCGGGTAACTGGCGCGCAAGGCAGCCAATACCTGTGCTAACCGCACGTATTGCGGGTCGGTGTAGGGGATGTCGTCAGTCCCCTCGAGCTCAATGCCAATGGAATAGTCGTTACAGGCCACCCGGTGCCGATATGAAGAGGCGCCGGCGTGCCACGCACGGCGATGAAACGGCACGTACTGCGTCACGCCGCCATCGCGGCCAATGCAGAGGTGCGCGGACACTCGTTGCCCCGCAATGGTAGCGAAATAGGGATGTTCGCTGGCAGGGAGCTGCCCCTTGAACAGCGCATCGATCCACGGTCCGCCAAACTCGCCTGGCGGCAGGCTAATGCCATGGAGCACCACGAGCGTCAGCGTGGCTCCCGGCGGGCGAGAATCCTGATGGGGCGAAGGCACTATCCGTGCGCCAGCCAGCAAGCCGGTACCGACGTCAATCAAGGGGATAGGGGCAGCACCAACCATGCCCGCAGCTTAACGCAGCCACGGGATAGAATCTGCGTATGGCTTGGAAAGCAGTACCTGAATCCACCCGCAGGGGTCACCCGATGAATGAAGTGAGCTCTAGTAACCTGACCGGAGCCGACCTAGGCGCCGACCTCGTACGTCGCGATCTGGCCGCCGTATGGCACCCATGCACCCAGATGAAAGACCACGAGTCGCTGCCGCTGCTGCCGGTGCGCCGTGCCGAAGGCGTCTGGCTGGAACTCCACGATGGCCGACGCGTACTGGATGGCATGAGTAGTTGGTGGGTGAACCTGTTCGGACACTGCCACCCCACCTTGGTCAAGGCCGCGCAGGACCAAGCCGCCACCCTTGAGCACGTCATCATGGCGGGCTTCACGCACGAGCCCATCGTCGATCTCTCGGAAAGCCTGGTGCGCTTGGCTCCACCGGGTCTCACCCGCTGCTTCTATGCGGACAACGGGAGCGCCGCCATCGAAGTGGCGCTGAAGATGAGCTTTCACTACTGGCGCAATACGGGGCGTTCGCGCAAGACCCGTTTCATCACGCTCAGCAATGGCTACCACGGAGAAACCCTGGGTGCCCTTTCGGTGGGTGACGTGGACTTATTCAAGGACACTTACCGCCCGCTGCTGCTTGAAGTCATCACAGTGCCCTCGCCTGATGCCTTCCATCGGGAGCCAGGCAGTACGCCCGCCGAGCATGCGCGGAAGATGTTTGCGCACATGGAAGCTACCCTCGCCCGCCATGCCGACGAAGTCGCTGCAGTGATCGTTGAGCCACTGGTGCAATGCGCGGGCGGCATGCGTATGTACGACCCTGAATATCTCCGCTTGTTGCGGGCTGCCTGCGATGCACACGGCGTCCATCTCATCGCTGATGAAATTGCCGTTGGCTTCGGTCGCACTGGCACACTGTTCGCCTGCGAGCAGGCCAATATCTCGCCAGACTTCCTCTGTCTCTCAAAAGGACTCACGGGGGGCTGGCTGCCGCTGAGCGTGGTGATGACCACCGAACAAGTCTATGGCGCGTTCTACGACGACTACGTGCGCAAGACTGCTTTCCTCCATTCACACAGCTACACGGGCAACGCGCTGGCCTGTGCGGTGGCGCGGGCGACCCTCCGCATGTTTGAGAACGAGCCTTGGATCGAGCGCAATCGCACCACGGCCGCACACATGGCACAAGCTGTAGCCGGCCTCGCGGACCATCCGAACGTCGCGGAGATTCGTCAAACCGGCATGATCTTGGCCATCGAAGTGGTACGCGACAAAGCGACCCGACAAGGCTGGCCCTTCGAGGAACGCCGTGGCCTCAGGGCGCATCGACACGCCTTGTCGCGTGGTGCACTACTACGCCCACTGGGCACGGTGCTGTACTTCATGCCGCCCTATGTCATCACGCCTGAAGAAATCCGCTTCCTCGGCGAAGTGGCGGGCGAGTGCGTTGACCTCATCGCCAGCGACAACGCATGAAGCGGCGGCCCCTCCGGCAAATCTGCAGCCATCGAGACCAGCGATGAGAACCATCCGCGTACTCGCACCGGGCCTGCCGACGTCAGGAGGCCGCTTTGATCTCCCGGCAGGAGCGGCAGCCCATGTGGCTCGCGTCTTGCGTCTGGTAGCCGGGGATGAATTGGTGCTGTTCGATGGCTGTGGGCAAGAAGCTACGGCCAGCATTGCGGAGATTCGTGGCAGTACCGTGTGCGTCACCGCAGCGGTGCCAGTGGCCGTAGATCGCGAATCCCCACTGCGCCTGACGCTGGTACAAGGTGTTTCGCGCGGCGAACGCATGGACCTGGTGATGCAGAAGGCGACCGAACTGGGCGTCGCACGCCTCATTCCCGTGATGACTGAGCGCAGCGTGGTAAAGCTCGACGCTGCGCAAGCCGCCAAGCGCTTGCAGCACTGGCAAGGCGTAGTTGCCGCCGCCTGCGAACAGAGCGGCCGTGCTTGGCTACCAGAAGTCTTCCCGCCACAGCCCTTGTTGAGATGGCTGGCACAGCCGGCAGCCGAGGGCGAATCGAGGTTCCTGCTGCACCCGGGGTCGAGCACCCGTGCACGCGACCTTCCAGCACTACGTAGCGCGACGCTCTTGATTGGTCCGGAAGGCGGGTTGGCGCCTCAAGAACGAGAGGCCGCCCTGCAGTCAGGCTTTCAGGATTTATCTCTCGGACCGAGGATTCTGCGCACCGAAACCGCCGCACTGGCCGCACTGGCCGCCTTGCAAGCCGTGGCCGGAGACCTCTGACTCAAGACTTGATGCGTACCATCGTGGGGTCATACAGCGGACGCGTCGAGACCCTCGCTGGAAAGCGCTCTCGGGCAATCTCCACTTCCCAGCGACTACTCTCGAAGTACGCAGCGTCCACTGCGACGGGCTGGGGCAAACCCAGTGCTGGCCGGGCACCCGGTTCTATCATCGCCAGCCCCACGGCACCGCCTAACGTGTGGCCATAGGAGGCAGCGCGCACATAGCCCACGGGCACGCCATCACGCAGTACGATTTCACCATGGAATAGTTGTGGGGCTGGGTCCAGCACCTGCACCTGACACAAGCGCCGACACAAAGGCCCAGCATCGCGCACGGCCAGCACCGCTTCACGTCCGATGAACCCCGCAGGCTTCGTCAAATCCATGGCGAAACCAAGTCCAGCCTCGAGCGGGCCATCCGTGTTGTCGAGGTCGTGACCGTAGTCGCGGTAGCCCTTTTCCATTCGCAGGCTGCCAAGCGCCTTCAGCCCTGCGTGCCGCAAGCCATAGGCAGCACCTGCCGCCACGAGGCGGTCATAAACATGCGCCGCCTGTTCCACCGGAATATGGAGCTCGTAGCCCAGCTCCCCCACATAGGTCAGGCGTGCGCACAGCGCGCGCGCAAAGCCGATATCGATCTCGCGGAACGCGCGGAAGGGGAACACTTCGTTGCCAAGATTGGTGCTGGTACAAGCCTGCAACAATTCGCGTGAACGCGGGCCCTGCACGTTCAGTTGCGCATAGCCACCACCCACGTCCGTGACAAAAGCATGCGCCGTATCGGGAATATGGCGGCGTAGCCAAGTCTCGACATGCCGCACCGCGGTGTCGGTAGCAATCACCAGGAAACGGTCCTCTGCCAACTTCCCGACCGTCAGGTCCGCTTCTAGCAGGCCGCGCTCATTCAACCATTGCGTATAGGTGATGGTGCCCACCGCACCGTCGACTTGGTTGGTAGAAATGCGGTTAAGGCAAGCGCCAGCATCGCGCCCCTGCACGAGGAAGCGCCCCATGAACGACATATCCATGAGCACCACACCTTCGCGCGCGGCCTTGTGCTCGGCAGCCCATAGCGGCCACCAATCCTGACGCCCCCACGACAACTTGCCTGGCTGCGGCGTACACCCGGCTCCGGCGAACCAGTCGGGGGTTTCCCAGCCACTGGTCTCGCGGAAGTACGCGCCCATGGCTGCAAAGCGATCGTGAAAGGGGGAGCGCTTGGCATCGCGCGCCGAATGCAACATCTCGCCCGGGTAGTGGCAGGTGTAAACCCGCCCTAACGATTCGATGGTGCGCTCACGACGGTAATCCGGGTTCGACTGATAGCGCTGCAAGCGGTCGATGTTCATCCCCGTGACATCGACATCGGGCGTGCCGTTCAACACCCAATGCGCAACCACACGGCCTATGCCACCGCCGCTCAAAATGCCGATCGAATTCAGGCCTGCTGCCACGAAGTAGCCGGGCAGTTCAGGGGCCTCACCGACAATGGGCGCCAAGTCAGGCGTGAAGCTTTCCGGGCCGCAGAAGAACTTGCGGATGCCTACCTGACTCGTGACAGGAATACGTTCCATGGAGCGCTCCAGGAAGGGCATGACCCGTTCGTAGTCCGGCGACAGTTCCCCGAACGAGAATTCCTGCGGAATGCCTTCAAGGCGCCACGGCGCCGCTACCGGCTCGAACAGCCCCACCATGAGGCCCGCGCCTTCCTGACGGTAATAGCCGTAAAAAGAAGGGTCTTCCAGTACCGGCATGCCTTGCGGCAACCCCGGGATGGGCTCGGTGATGAGGTAATAGTGCTCGGCCGCCTGGTTCGGAATGTTGACGCCCGCGGCCTCGCCGAGTTGGCGCGCCCACATGCCAGCGCAGTTCACGACGAACTCGGCACGGATATCCCCGTAGGCCGTACGCACGCCGGCTGCGCGGCCGCGCTCACGAAGAACCTCAAGTACGGGCACGCCTTCGCAAATGCGGACGCCGCGCATGCGCGCGCCCTTGGCCAGCGCCATCGTCACGTCCACCGGGTTGACGCGGCCGTCATCCGGCACATAGAAGCCACCGGCGATATCGTCCACCTTGGCCAACGGAAACAACCCACCCACTTCGCGCGGGGAGATTTCATGCACATCCACGCCGCAGTAGCGATTGAAGGCAGCGATGCGCCGAAACTCTTCCAAACGGTCTGCGTCGGCAGCGACCTCGATGAACCCGATGGGCGCAAAACCTGTGGCTTGGCCGGTCTCGGCCTCTAGGCGCGCATAGAGTTGTTTGGAGTACTTGCGGATTTCCGTCGAGGTTTCCGACAGCGAACCGTAGGTGACCATCAGTCCGGCGGCATGCCAAGTGGTCCCCGAAGTGAGGCGGTCGCGTTCGAGCAGCACCACGTCGCTGCAGCCCATGGCTGCCAGATGGTAGGCCACCGAAGTACCGATGACACCACCGCCGATGATGACAACGCGGGCTTGACTAGGCAGCACGGGAGCGGACATGGACGGACTCCAGCAAGACGACGCGCCATTCTACGCGCGACTAGCCGGCGGGCTTCAGCGGCTCACGGTCTCGTCAGCCACCATCGCTTCCAGCGACTCGAGGTCCGGAATCACAGCGGCTTCATTCACCATCCGGACCCGGCTGAGAACCGGTCCGCGTTCCGGCGGCAACGTGGCCTCATCGGGCTTCAACGATTCACGGGTTACTCGCAGCGTCTGCGGGAAACCTTGGACGACAACACCCAGCAGTCGGCCGGGAATCCGGTCACCCACCGCGCGCAACAGGGCAATGCGCGTGCGACCAGTCAGCGTTGGCACATCGCGGCCAAGTACCGCCTCGAAGGAGACGACCGGCACTGTTTGGCCTTGCCATTCCAAGGTTCCCGGGTACCACGCTGGAGCTCCGGGCATAGGCAACAATTCGACCCATGCCACAGCTTCGACCAAGGCCTGGCGCGGCAACAGCAATCGCTCGCCCTCCAGTGCCAGGAGCACACAAAACAGTTCGTCGGTGTTAGCGTTCACGGCGGCAGGCCTCAACTCAGCCCGACCATGGACGTCTGGCGACGCGCGAGCAAAGGCTCGATGGCATCCAGCAACTGGCTTTCCTGATACGGCTTGCCGAGGTAGTCATTGACACCAATCTCGATAGCCTTGGCGCGATGCTTGTCGCCCACGCGCGAGGTAATCATGACGATAGGGACATCCCGCAAGCGCGCATCCGCGCGAATCTGCGTAGCCAACTCGTAGCCGTCCATGCGCGGCATCTCGATGTCGAGCAGCACCACATCCGGTACGTGGTCCTGAAGGATGGTGAGCGCATCCACACCATCACGGGCGGTAGCCACCCGCATACCGTGACGTTCCAGCAGTCGCTGCGTGACGCGGCGTACCGTGATGGAATCGTCCACGACCAGCGCAAACGCGCGTCGATCGACGCGTCCTTGGACTGCTTCCACATCGCGAACGCGTGCGCCGCGACGTACCAGCGTCGGCATATCGAGAATGAGGACTACGCGACCGTCGCCGAGAATGGTGGCGCCGGAGATACCTTCAATGGAAGCCACTTGGGGACCGACCGCCTTGACCACCACTTCGCGGTTGCCCAACAACTCATCGATGACCAAAGCCGTACTATTCTCGCCGGAACGAACCAACACCACTGGCACGGCGGTATCTTGCTCGGGCAACTGAGCAAGAGGGGCGCCGATGAAGCGGCCCAAATGCTCGAACCGATAGAACTGACCGCCGTACTCGTAAGAAGCCAACGTGCTGACGAGGTGCCTCGCCACTTCCGAACGTGTAAGACGAACCACCGCCTCCACGGTGGGTAAAGGCAGGGCGTAGAGCTCGTCCGCCGTGCGCACGATCAGTGCCTGGCTAATGGCCAACGTGAATGGCAAGCGCAAAGTGAAGCGCGCACCACGGCCTGCCAGGCTTTCCATGTGCAGGCTGCCGCCCAGTTTTTTTACCGCCGTGGCGACCACGTCCATGCCCACACCGCGCCCGGCATCGGCCGTCAGCGTAGTGGCCGTGCTGAACCCCGGCTCCAAGACCAGTTGCATGGCTTGTCCGTCGGTCAGTACCGCACCAGGCGCGACCAGTCCCCGACTGCGTGCCCGCTCGCGAATGGCGCGCAAGTCCAGCCCCGCACCGTCATCGGCCACGGTAATGACCATCTCCGAATTCTCGCGGTGGAGTGCAACTTCAATGCGCCCTTCCGCCGGTTTTCCCGCAGCCTCGCGTACTGCTGGCAACTCGATGCCATGTACAACTGCGTTACGCAGCAAGTGCTCGAACGGACCGACCAGACGTTCCAGTACTTGACGGTCCAGTTCGCCGCTGGCGCCAGTGACCACGAGGTCCGCACGCTTCCCCGATTCGCTGGCCACCTGCCGCACGAGACGCGACAAGCGCGGCACATGACGCTGGAAGGCCACCATGCGGCTACGCATCAAGCCGTTCTGCATCTCGCTGACGCTGCGCGCCTGCTGCATCAGCAGGTTCTGGCCGTCGCGGGTTAATTGTTCCAGCAACGACTGCAGACTTGCGACGTCACTGGCACTTTCAGCCAAGGCACGGCTGTACTGGTGTAATGAGGAATAGCGATCCATTTCGAGGGGATCGAAGGCGCCACGGTGCGCGTCCGTCTCGTGACGAGCGAGAATTTGCGCCTCGGTCTCGAGTTCGAGCCGACGCAATTGCTCCTTGAGCCGCGTGGTGACCCGCGACAATTCGGCAAGATTGGACTCCACAGAGTTCCACTGCTGCTCGAGGCGAGCACGCAGGATGCTCACCTCGCCAGCGTTGTTCAGCAAGTCGTCCAGCAATTCGGCATCCACACGGGCCAATTCGCGTGGCTCCGCCGGCGTTTGCAGCTCTCGGCCCGGCGGCGGCACCACAGGTTCCACTGGGGCGAGTTCCACTGGGGCGGGCTCTGCTGCAATGGGCTCTGCTTGAATGGGCTCTGCTGGAGTGGGTTCCACAGCGGTCGGCAGCGCCGCAGCCGGCTCCGCAGGGGCAACCACCACGGCCGACTCCGCAGCAACAGGCAACGCCAGCGGCGTCGGTTCCCGCTGTTCCACGGGTCCAGCCACCGCGCCAAGGTCCGGCGTCGGCTCGTTGCTGACTACTGCTGCCGTGAGGCTCGCCAGCAACAGCGGATCCAATGGCTCGTAGCGACCAGCCAGAATGCCATCGCGTAGCACGGCCAGATGGTCGAGCGCACCTTGCAACAAGTCGAACAAGGACGCCACTTGCGCGGCATCGGCGATGGACTCGATACGACCGATCAACGACTCTGCTTCATGGCCCAAGCTGCCCATCGCGTGCAGCCCCGCCATCCGCGCACCGCCCTTCAGGGTATGCAGCGTGCGCTTCAGCTCAGCCGCCGGTGCGGGGTCACGGGGGGCAGTGCGCCACGCTGACAACGCGGCATCTGCCAACTCCAGCAACTCACTGGCTTCTTCAGCGAAGATACCGGCGATCTCCGGATCGACCGCCTCCGGAACCGGCAGTACCGCCGCCACTTCCGGTTCAGACGGCAACACTTCGGGCACGGGGGCCCCAAGGCCCTGCGCGGCAATTTGGGTATCGAGTCGGTCGCGCAACCCTTCCAGTTGCGCCAGCAAAGTCGAGTGGTCCGCAAGGGCCTCGGCTGGTTGGTCCAACCGCGCAGCCACCTCGCCAATAGATAACGCCAAGGCCTGCACCACGGGCAGCGCATCGGCATCGAGGCCCAGGCCGTGGTCGTAGAGCTTGCGAATGTAGAGATTCAACGGCTCGGCCAGCGCGGTGCCTGCTGGCACCTCCGCCATCTTGGAAGCACCCGCCAAGGTGTGGCAGGCGCGATGCATGGCTTCAGTCACTGCATGAGGAGCATGGCCCGCGCCACAGTCGCCAAGGTAGGCGGCGATGGTGGCCAAGTGCGAAGCCGTTTCCGCACGGTAGATTTCTGCGAGCTGCGGATCGAAGCCCGGGCCTTGCTGCTCGGGCTGACCCGGCGTCGGTACGACAACGGGCTCGGGCAACAACTCTGGCAGAACCTCTGGCAATACCTCTGAAAACAACTCTGGCAGAACCTCGGGCAATACCTCGGGCAAGGCTGCTGGTGCCGCCTGAGCTGCGCCTTCAGC
>CALPVO020000079.1 GCA_943327025.2 Janthinobacterium lividum | reverse complement strand
GGTGGGTTCGACACGATGCAGGTGAAACGCTGCGCCCCAACCGGCGCGAACCAGTTGCCCTGCAGCAGTTCCACCCGGCCGGGGGCGAGGCGCGCGATGTTGTTCGCAGCTATGGCCAAGGCAGTTGGCGACAATTCCACGGCGACGATGCGCGCGGCAGGCAGTTCGCTCGCCAAAGCCAGCGCAATGGCGCCACTGCCGGTGCCGAGGTCCAGCACGCTAACCGTTGCCTGCCCCTGCAAAAACCGCAGCGCCACTTCCACCAAACATTCGGTGTCGGGGCGCGGTACCAGCACGCCTGGGCCGACGCGCAAGGGCAGCGACCAGAACTCGCGCTCGCCGTGGAGATACGCCACGGGTTCGCCGGCGGCACGGCGGGCGATATGGTCGTGAAAGCGTGCGGCAACGTCAGCCGGTACTAGCGCGTCCAAGCGCAGTCGCAACTGTGTGCGGTTCAAGCCAAGCGCTGTGGCCAGCAAATATTCCGCTTCGCTTGCCGCGTCTTCGCGCACCCACTCCGCACCCGCGGCGAGTTGAACGGTGCCGTTAGCCAGCAGGCTGGCGATGGTGAAACTGTTCATGGGCAAGGGTATTTAAAATGCACGAGTGATGGGCTGCCTTACGTGCAAAGACGCACGCCGCGCTCCCTTAGCCGCCCAGCGCCGCCAACTGCTCGGCGCGCCATTCGCGCGACAGCGGGGTGATGACTTCATCCAAGGCGCCATCGGCAATGGCCTGCAGTTTGTAGAGCGTCAGTTCGATGCGATGGTCCGTCAGACGGCCCTGCGGGAAGTTGTAGGTACGAATCCGTTCGCTGCGGTCGCCGGTGCCCACTTGCAGGCGGCGCGTTTGCGCGGTGGCGGCTTCGCGCTTTTCGCGTTCGGCAGCCTGCAGTTTCGCCTTCAGCAAGGACATGGCGCGCGAACGGTTCTTGTGCTGGCTGCGTTCGTCCTGACACTCCACCACCAGCCCACTGGGCAAGTGCGTGATGCGAATGGCGGAATCCGTCTTGTTCACATGCTGGCCGCCGGCGCCACTGGCGCGGAAAGTATCCACGCGCAGTTCCGCTTCGTTCAGTACTACGTCTTGTACTTCGTCTTGTTCCGGTAACACGGCGACAGTGCAGGTGCTGGTATGGATGCGGCCTTGCGCTTCAGTGGCCGGTACACGCTGCACGCGGTGCGTGCCGCTTTCGAACTTCAGGCGCGAATATACGTCGCGTCCGGCGACGCGGCTCACCACTTCCTTGTAGCCGCCATGTTCGCCGCGGCTTTCCGATAGCAGTTCCATCTTCCAGCCTTGCGCGTCGGCGTACTTGCAGTACATGCGGAACAAGTCGCCAGCAAAAATGGCGGCTTCGTCACCACCGGCCGCGGCGCGAATTTCCAGAAATACATCGTGCGCGTCGAGGGGGTCGGCCGGCACCAAATAGCCCAGCAGTTCCTCGCCGTTGGCGGCGAGGCGCGTGTCGATGGCACGCACTTCATCGTCCGCCATGTCCCGTACTTCCGGGTCCGGGTCTTGCCCCATGGCCACGGCAGCCACGCGTTCCGTTTCCAGCGCGGTGTAGGCGGCCCAGCGTTCTGCCACAGGCGCCAAACGCGAAAACTCCATGGACAGTTCGCGGAACTGCCCGGGGGTATTCATGACTTGAGGCTCGGCCAGCAGGCGGCCTACTTCCACGGAACGTTCCGCGAGCATCTCGATGCGGCGGCGTAAAGCTTCTTTCATTTGCGTTCCAGCCCGAATAGGCGGCGTGCGGCTTCGACCAAATCGGCATCGCCTTGCTCGCCGGCTTCGCGCAGCGCTTGCGTGGGGACATGAATGAGCCGCGCAGTGAGCGTGGTGGCCAGGTATTCCAGCGCCTCGTCGGGGGTCTTGCCCGAGGCCATAAGACGCTGCGCCTGCTCCAGCGTTTGTTGGCGGCGCGCTTCAGCCGTGGCGCGCAAGGCGCGGATGGCTGGCACGGCATCTTGTCCGCGTAGCGCCACATGGAAGTGGTGCACTTCTTCTTCGATGAGGGTCCGCGCGTGGTCGGCTGCGTCATGACGCGCTTGCAGGTTGTCGCGGATGAACTGCTGCAAATCGTCCAGCGAGTAGAGGTAAATGTCCTCCAGTTCACCCACCTCCGGTTCGATATCGCGTGGTACGGCGATGTCGACCATGAAGATGGGCTTGCGCTTGCGTGCGGCCAACGCTGCCTTGGTGTCGCGCAGCGTGATGACCGGCACGGGGCTCGCCGTCGAGGAAATGACGATGTCGGCCTGCGGCAAGTGCTGTGCCAGTGAATCGAGCGTGATTGCGGAGGCGTTGAACTCTTCAGCCAGAGCCTCGGCACGTGCCAACGTGCGGTTGGCGATGATCATGCGGCGCAGGCCGTGCGCGTGCAGATGGCGGGCGGTGAGGGCGATGGTTTCGCCGGCACCCACCAAGAGCGCGGTGTGGTGCTCGAGGCCCGAGAAAATCTGCCGGGCTAGCCCCACGGCCGCTGAGGCGACCGACACGGCGTTGGCGCCGATGTTGGTTTCCGTGCGCACGCGCTTGGCCACGGTAAAGGTCGCTTGGAACAAGCGGTTCAGCACCACGCCGGAGGTGCCGGCGGCTTGCGCTGCCCGGTAGGCGTCTTTCAGTTGCCCCAGAATTTGTGGCTCGCCGATGACCATGGAGTCGAGGCCGGCCGCCACTTGGAAGGCGTGCTGGACGGCGGCGTCGCCTTCGAGGCGGTAGAGATGCTCCAGCAGGCCGGGCTGGTTATGCCACTGCTGTAGCCACGCGGCCGGGTCCGCCATCGAACCGCCCTCGAGTACGCAGTACAGTTCGGTGCGGTTGCAGGTGGACACGATGATGCCTTCCTGCACGCCGGCGGGGCCTGCCAGGTCCTGTAGCGCCGCAGCGAGCTGCGCAGGACCGAAGGCTACCTTCTCGCGAACGTCGACAGGAGCGGTCTTGTGGTTGAGTCCGACAAGGACGAGGGTCATCAAGGCAACCGGGCTGGCCAGAGCGGCAAGTGTGCATTGTCGGTTACGCATGCCCACGGACACAAGCACTGTGGGTGCGGGGGTGGGCTATAGTCTACGAATGAACCTTTCTCTGCGAACGCACGCCGCGACCCTCTGTTTCGCCGCCAGCCTCCTGTGCGGTGTTGTCGAGGCCAGGCCGTCACCCAAGAACCCCCCGTTCACCGACGCCGAGGCGGCGCAGCAGGTGCTGGTAGCGGAACTGCAGCTCGCCCGTGGCGACACTGCCGCCGGCGTGCGCGCCTATCTGGCTGTGCTGGCGCGCTACCCGGAGCGCGACCTCGCCATGCGGGTGACGCAGTTGGCCGCGGCTGCCGACCTGCCCTCCGTCATGCTCGAGGCGGCTTATGTCTGGGCCGCTTTGGCGCCGGCGGACGATACCGCGCAGCGGGCCTTGTGGGACGCGCAGTTGCGCACCGGTGGCTGGGCGACGGTGGCCAAGGCGCTGGAAGCCCGCGTGAAGGCCGCGGAGCCGGCACGACGCGGTGAAGCGCTGGATGCCGCCATGTTGCAGTTGGCGGAGTTCGACGACGCGACCGCGGCCGCCCAAGTGGCGCGGCGTCTGGCGCGCGGCTACCCGAAGTCGCCTGAGGCGCTTTCCGGCTTGGCGCAAGTGGCGGCGAATGGCTCGCTCATCACGGAAGCCATGCAAACGCTCGCTGCCTTGGCGCAGTTGCGCACCCTGACGGCGGAAGAAGAATTTTTGCGCCTGCGCCTGCTGGCGACCACGGGCGACCACGAGAGTGTTTTGCAGGCGCTGGGCGAGCCCACCGCCGATGAAGTCCCCGGCAAGCGTTTGCTGCGGGTGCAGGTGCTCATCGGTGCCGGCGACGAAGCTGGCGCGCGCAAAGCGCTGGTGGCGCTGCTGGAGGCGCCACGGCTGCGGGCGCTGGGCTTGCGTCTGCTGGCCAGTGTGGAAATGCGTGCCAAACGTTACGACGAGGCGCAGCGGCTTTACGCGGAACTGGACACCGTGAACAGCAAGGATGCGGAAGGCATCATGGGGATGGCGGCGGTAGCACGTGCGCGCGGCGACCTCGACAAGGCCTTGGAGCTGTTCAGCCGCATTGAACGCGGGCCGCAGGCGCTGCAGGCGCAGGCCCAGGTTTGGCGGTTGCAGCGCGAGCGCGGCGAACCACACCGCGCGGCGGCGGATTTCGACCGCTTCCTGGCGGAAAACCCCGACCAACGTGCCACGGGTATGGCGCTGCGTTCTGGTTTGTTGCTGCGCGGCGGAGATGGGGCGGCGGCTTTGGCGCAAGCGGACGCTGGGCTGGTGGCCTTCCCCGAGAGCGATAACCTGCTTCAGGCCCGTGCAGCGGCGCTAGACGCCGTGGGCCGCCGGAAGGAGTCGCTGGCTTGGTACGCCGCGCGTACGCGCGCACGGCCTTGGGACCCGGAAGCCATGAACAACCAGGCCTACCAATTGGCGTTGGCTGGCGAACAGCTGCCGTTGGCGAAGAAGCTGGCCGAGCAAGCGGTGGCAGCGCGGCCCGTGGCCGCCTACTTCGACACGTTGGGCTGGGTGCATTACCGCCGTGGCCAGTTGCCGGCGGCACGCGAGTGGCTGGAAAAAGCGCTAGCCCGCGACAGTGAACCCGAAATTGCCGCTCACTTGGGCGAGGTGCTTTGGGCGGCGGGCGAAAAGGCGCGAGCCGAAATGGTCTGGCGCGCGGGGTTGGCCGAGGCCGCCCCGGAAGACCTGCCTACCCTGAAAGCCACGGTCCTGCGCGTTTCGGGGTTGAAGCTTTAAGTCGTGTCTAGGCTATTGAATTTAATAGTTTTTTTAGGCTTCACCCGGCGCATGCAGTGGTTGCGGCTGGCGGGCGCCAGCACGCTGCTGTTGCTGGCAGCCTGCGCCACGGTGCCGCCCCCCGCGCCGTCCGGCCCGACGGGGCCGGCTTGGGAACTCCGCGCGGCGCAGTTGCCGACCACCGACTGGACCGCCGAAGGCCGCTTTGCCGTGGCGGTTACCGGCCGACATGGCAGCGGCGAGCAGGGCGGGCAGGGCACATTCCGCTGGCAGCGGGGCACCGAGGGTAGCGTGGTCGAAGTGACCGGCCCGCTCGGTATCGGCCGCATGACGGTGTATCTGGACGCGCGGGGTGCCCGCTTCGAGCAAGGCGGGCAGCAATGGTACGCGATAGACCCGGAAGGTGAACTGCGGCAGCGGTTTGGTTTTTCGCTCCCCGTGCGCGGGTTGGACTACTGGCTGCGCGGTCTGCCGGCTCCGTCCCCGGCTACGGCCCCCGTTGCGGGGACGGTGGGTTTCGAGCAGGACGGCTGGACCGTGGAATACCCCGCCTTCGACGCCGCCGCCCGGCCCCTGAAGCTGACCGCTTCGCGGCCCGGCATGCGGGTACGCGCGGTGGTGGAGCGTTGGCAGGAGGCGGCGCCCACCCTGGTACCCACGCCGTGACGGCCGCCACGGAAGCCACTTCAGGCAAGCCGGCGGGCCCGGCCACGAGTGTTTGGCCGGCACCAGCCAAGCTGAACCTGTTCCTGCATATCGTCGGGCGCCGTGCGGACGGCTACCACCTGCTGCAGACGGTGTTCCAGCTGGTGGACTTGCACGACGACATCGCCATCACTTCGCGCACGGACGGCGTGGTGGAGCGTCTTGGCGGGCTGGCGCATGTGCCGCCGGAGCAGGACCTCGTGGTGCGCGCGGCGTTGGCGCTGCGCGCGTTCGTGGGCCGCCCGGAACTCGGCGCCACCTTGGCGGTGACCAAGCGCATTCCCGAAGGCGCCGGCATGGGCGGCGGCAGCAGCGACGCGGCCACCACACTGGTGGCGCTGAACCACCTGTGGGGGCTGGGGTTGCCCGTGGAAACGCTGGCGGAACTCGGCTTACAGCTTGGGGCCGACGTGCCGGTCTTCGTTCACGGCCACACGGCTTGGGGTGAAGGCGTCGGCGAAAACCTCACGCCACTGGCGTTGCCGGCGCGCTGGTTCGCGGTCATTCACCCGGGTATTGCCGTGCCCACGGGCCCCTTGTTCCAGGCCCCTGATTTGACTCGCGATTCGCCCGTCCTCACAATACGGGGTTCGGTAGCCGCCCTTCAGGCGTCGCCGGGCGAGGAGTCCTCGTCTGGCAGCGTGTTTGGGCCTGGTTTCCGCAACGATTGCGAGGCAGTGGCCACCCGGCTGCATCCCCCCGTGCGCGCAGCGCTGGGCTGGTTGCAGCGCTCCGGGCCGGCGCGCCTCACTGGCACTGGGGCCTGCGTGTTCGCGCCCCACGCCACGCAAGCCGCTGCGGAAGCCAGCCTGGCGGGGCTGCCAGCGGCATGGCGCGGTTTCGTGGTGCGTTCCCTGGGAAGCACGCACTGGCCCGTCTAGCGCGCAAGTTTTTGGGGCGTCGCCAAGCGGTAAGGCAGCGGATTTTGATTCCGCCATTCGGAGGTTCGATCCCTCCCGCCCCAGCCATCTTTCTAGCGGGTCTGCACGGCAGGCCCGCTCAGGTTTCAGGAGCGCGGCGTGGACCAGAACTCGATGGTGGTGTTCGCAGGCAAGGCCAACCCCGTGTTGGCCCACGACATCGCGCGCCATCTCATGCAGCCGCTCGGCCGAGTGAACGTCACGCGCTTCAGCGACGGTGAGGTGCAGGTCGAGCTCATGGAGAACGTGCGCGGTCGCGACGTTTTCATCGTGCAGTCCACGTGCCCGCCCACCAACGACTCCCTCATGGAGTTGCTCATCATGGCGGACGCCTGCCGTCGCGCCTCGGCGGGCCGCATCACCGCCGTCATTCCGTACTTCGGCTATGCCCGGCAGGACCGCCGCCCGCGTGCCACGCGCGTGCCCATCACCGCGAAGCTGGTGGCTAACCTCATTACCACCGCCGGCATCAACCGCGTGCTCACCGTGGACCTCCACGCTGACCAAATCCAAGGCTTCTTCGATATTCCCGTCGACAACATCTTCGCTTCGCCAGTGCTGCTGGGCGATGTGTGGAAGCAGCGCGACGAGAACATCATCGTGGTGTCGCCGGACGTGGGTGGCGTGGTGCGTGCGCGTGCCTTGGCCAAGCGCCTAGACGACGCCGACCTCGCCATCATCGACAAGCGCCGTCCGCGCCCGAATGAGAGCAAGGTGATGAACATCATCGGTAACGTCGCTGGAAAAACCTGTGTCATGATCGACGATATGGTCGACACCGCCGGCACGCTGTGCGTGGCCGCGCAGGCGCTGAAGGACGAGGGCGCTACCAAGGTAGTGGCTTACATCACCCACCCGGTGCTGTCCGGTGCTGCCATCGAGCGCATCTCCAAGAGCGCGCTCGACGAACTAGTCGTCACCGACACCATCCCGCTGAACGAAGAGGCCCGCGCCTGCTCGCGCATCCGCCAGCTCAGCGTGGCGGGCCTGCTCGCGGAAACCATGCGTCGCGTGCGCGACGAGGAATCTGTCAGCTCGCTGTACGTCGACTGATTTGAACCCGGTGCGGCAGGTTCGCCTGCCGTGCCATTACGAAGGAACGGCGCATCCTGGTCGCGGGGCGCCCTTCCGGACAACGTTGGAGAAATGGAATGAAGACTTCTTTCGAAGTGGCTGTGGAATTCCGCGAGGAGCAGGGGAAGGGTGCGAGCCGCCGCCTGCGCCACGAGGGCAAGGTCCCGGCCATCATTTACGGCGGCAACAAGGAGCCTCGTGCCTTGTCGCTCAACCACAACAAGCTGACGCAGCTTCTCGACAACGAGAAGTTCTACACCAGCATCGTCGCGCTGAAGATTGGCGACCAGACGCAGAACGCCGTCGTGCGTGACCTGCAGCGGCACCCGTACAAGCCGCAGATCGTCCACATCGACTTCCAGCGCGTGCTGGACGATGAGCCGATCCGCATGGAAGTGCCGCTGCACTTCGTGGGCGCCGAGACCTGCCCGGGCGTGAAGACGCAGGGCGGCAGCTTGTCGCACCTGAAGAATCAGCTGGCCATCGTCTGCTTGCCGAAGGACCTGCCGGAGTACATCTCGGTGGATTGCTCCACCATGAGCACCGGCGACTCCATCCACATTGCCGACCTGAACCTGCCGGAAGGCGTGAAGTCGGTGGACCTTGAGCATGGCCGCAACGACACCGTCGTCGCTATCCATGGCAAGCGTGGCGAGGAAGAGGAGGCCGCTCCGGCTGCTGATGCCAAGAAGGCTCCGGCTGGCAAGGCTGCGCCTGCGAAGGCCGCTCCTGCTGGTAAGGCTGCGCCTGCGAAGGCCGCTGCCCCGGCTGCCAAGAAGAAGTAAGGCAGCACTGCCAGCGCCGCGGGGCAGGGTTCGGGGGCTTTATGCCCCGCCGGGCTCTACCCGCGGCGTTTGCATTTTCGGCCATCGCCAACCATGTCTGCCGCGCCCATTCTTCAACCACGCTTGCTCGTCGGTCTCGGTAACCCCGGGCCCGAATACGACCGCACGCGCCACAACGCCGGCTTCTGGCTGGTGGACCGCGTGGCTGCGCGCTTTGGTGGGGCGCTCAAGATGCAGCGCAACTTCCAAGGGGAAGTGGGCCGCTGCACGGTGGACGGCCAAGAGCTGTGGCTGCTGAAGCCGCAGACGTTCATGAACCGCAGCGGGCCTTCGGTACGCGCGGTGTGCGACTACTACAAGATTGCCCCGGCTGAAGTGCTGGTGGCACACGATGAACTCGACCTGCCTGTGGGCACGGTGCGGCTGAAGCAGGGCGGCGGTGCCGGTGGCCACAATGGCCTGAAGGACACCATCGCGCACATTGGCCCGACCTTCTGGCGCTTGCGGCTGGGCATTGGCCACCCCGGCAATGCGCGCGAAGTGGTCGATTACGTCCTGCGGCGCCCCCCGGCGCACGACGAGGACGCCATACTCGATGCAGTGGCCGAGGCCGCTGCGGAACTGCCTAAGGTGTACACCGAAGGCGCGGAGAAGGTGATGAACCGTCTCCACCGG
>CALPVO020000078.1 GCA_943327025.2 Janthinobacterium lividum | reverse complement strand
CGGGTCCTACCCCACAATAGGGTCTTACCGCAGTGCAGGAAGACCCATGAATCTCCACGAGTACCAATCGAAGGAACTGTTCGCCAAGTACGGTATCCCTGCCCCGACGGGCAAGGTAGCCGCTTCTCCGGACGAGGCGATCGCAGCTGCCAAGGCGCTCGGTGGTTCGCTGTGGGTGGTTAAGGCGCAAGTGCATGCGGGCGGCCGCGGTAAGGCCGGTGGCGTCAAGGTGTGCAAGGACCACAAGGCCGTGGCCGCCGCCACGCAGGCCATGTTGGGCACCCACCTCGCTACCCACCAGACCGGCCCGGAAGGTTTGCCGGTGAACAAGGTCTACGTTGAAAGCGGCAGTGCGATTAAGCGCGAGCTTTATCTGTCGCTGCTCCTGGACCGTGCTCGCAGCCGGCTCAGCTTCATCGCCTCGCAGGCGGGCGGTATGGACATCGAAGAGGTGGCGGAGCACACCCCCGAGAAAATCATGAAGGTGGAAATCCACCCGGCTGCTGGCCTGATGAGTTACCAGTGCCGCCAGTTGGCCTTTGGGTTGGGCCTGAGCGGCGACCAGGTGAAGCAGTTCGAAAAAATTGCCCGCGGTCTGTATCAGTTGTATCTCGACGCCGACCTTGCGCTCGTCGAAATCAATCCGCTTATCGTCACCGAGGATGGCAAGCTGCTCGCGCTGGACGGCAAGCTGAATGTGGACGCTAACGCGGTTTACCGCCAGCCCGTCATCGCGCAGTACCGTGATATATCGCAGGAAGATGCGGCCGAAGTGGAAGCCAGCAAGCACGACCTGAACTATGTTTCGCTGGGTGGCGATATCGCCTGCATGGTAAACGGTGCGGGCCTGGCCATGGCCACCATGGACCTCATCCAGCTGCACGGCGGCAGCCCCGCGAACTTCCTCGACGTGGGCGGTGGCGCCACCGCAGCGCGGGTCACTGCGGCGTTCAAGCTCATCTTGTCCAACCCGAACGTGAACGCCATCTTCGTGAATATCTTCGGCGGCATTGTGAAGTGCAACCTCATCGCCGAGGGCATCATCGAAGCGGTGAAGACGGTGGGTGTGCAGGTGCCGGTGGTGGTGCGCCTGCAGGGCACGAACCGCGAACAGGCCGCCCAGTTGCTGGCCGAATCCGGCCTCGCCATCGTGGCCCGCAACGACTTGACCGAAGCCGCGCAGGAGGCTGTGCGCCTCGCCGCGCAGCACGCCGCCACGGCTTCGGCCGCCTGAACCCTGCAAGGACACAGCTTCCATGAGCATTTTGCTGAACAAAAAGAGCCGGGTAATCTGCCAAGGCTTCACGGGCAACCAGGGTACGTTCCACAGCCAAGGCTGCCTCGACTACGGCACCCAGTTGGTCGGTGGTGTGACGCCGGGTCGCGGTGGTCAGACTCACCTCGGGCTGCCAGTATTCGACACCGCCCATGACGCCGTGAAGGCGACGGGCGCCGATGTTTCCATGATCTATGTGCCTGCCGGTGGTGCTGCCGATGCCATCCTCGAGGCCGCGGACGCGGGCATCAAGCTCATCGTCTGCATCACCGAAGGCATTCCGGTGAACGACATGGTGCGCGTGAAGGAGGCACTGAAGTCTTACGACACTCGCCTCGTGGGTCCCAATTGCCCCGGTGTTATCACGCCGGGTGAGGCCAAGGTCGGCATCATGCCGGGCCACATTCACCGTCGCGGCCGCGTTGGTATCGTTTCGCGTTCGGGCACGCTTACTTATGAAGCCGTTCACCAGACGACGCAGCTCGGCCTTGGCCAGAGCACTTGCGTCGGTATTGGTGGCGACCCGGTTCGTGGCATGAACTTCGTCGACGTCTTGGCCCTGTTTGAACAGGACCCGCAGACCGAAGGCATTATCATGGTCGGCGAGATTGGCGGTACGGACGAAGAGGCTGCGGCCGAGTTCATCCGCAAGAACGTCACCAAGCCGGTCGTGGCTTATATCGCGGGCGTTACCGCTCCTCCGGGCAAGCGCATGGGTCATGCCGGCGCGGTCATCTCGGGTGGCAAGGGCACGGCGGCGGATAAATTCGCGGCGCTGGAAAAGGCTCGCGTCATTACCGTACGTTCCCCTGCCGACCTCGGCAAGGCCATGGCAAAGGCGCTGGCCAAGCTTGCCGCCAAGCAGAAGCCCAAGGCGAAAGCCAAGGCAGCGGCGAAGTCCAAGCCGGCCGTGAAGTCCAAGCCTGCGCCGAAGGCCAAGGTTAAGGCGAAGCCCAAGGCCAAGGTGGCAGCAAAGGCCAAGACCCAGGCAAAGACTCAGGCCAAGACCCAGGCAAAGACCAAGGCGAAGGTACCCGCCAAGACGAAAGCGAAGGCCAAGGTCGTCGTGAAGGCGAAGGCCAAGCGCTCCCCCGCCCGCAAGAAGAAGTAGTACTGCCATGAAGCTGCGCATTGCCTTGGCGCAGCTGGACCTGCTGGTCGGGGATGTGGACGGCAACACCGCCCGCCTCCTCGATGCAGCGCGCGAGGCGCATGCCGCCGGCGCGACTGTCCTGCTGACGCCTGAACTTGCGCTGGCGGGTTATCCGCCGGAAGACTTGTTGTTCCATCTCGGATTCCGTCGTCAGGTGGAAGCGGCGCTACAGCGTTTGGCGGCAGAAGCGCCGCCGCTCGATCTGGTAGCGGGCTATCCGGAATATGCCGGCGATGACCTCTACAACTCCGCGGCGCTGTTCCGCGGTGGACGTCGCTATGCGAACCATCGCAAGCAGTTGCTGCCCAACTACCGCGTATTCGATGAGAAGCGTTATTTCCGCGCGGGTGCTGCGCCGACGCTGGTCGATATCGGTGGTTTACGGGCTGCCTTGCTGGTGTGCGAAGACCTCTGGGAGCCGGAACCCATCCTGCAGGCGCAGGCGGCTGGCGCCGAACTGGTGTTGGCACTGAATGCCAGCCCGTTTGAAGTAGGCAAGCAGGCACAGCGCGAAGCCGTGGTGCGCGAACGGGTTGCGGCGACGGGTATACCGGTCGTCTACGTGAACCTGGTAGGTGGCCAAGACGAACTGGTGTTCGATGGTCAGAGCTTTGCCATGAATGCCGATGGCACGCTGGCCTTCCGTGCCCCTGCCTGGGAAGAGGGCTTGTACACGCTCGAACTGGAACAGAGCGCTTCCGGTGTCCGGGTGTTGCAGGCGGCTGTCGCTCCTGAAGTAGACACGGTGGCCATGATCTATGGTGCGCTGGTCACCGGTGTGCGGGACTACGTGGAGAAGCATCGCTTCCCTGGTGTGGTCATGGGGCTTTCCGGCGGCATCGACTCCGCTCTCACCTTGGCCATTGCAGCCGATGCGCTCGGTGCCGACCGCGTGCACGCGGTAATGATGCCCTCCCGTTATACCTCGCAGATGAGCTTGGACGACGCCGCAGCGCAAGCGGTCGCTATGGATGTCCACTACAGCGTGCTCAGTATCGAACCCATGTTCGACGCCACGCTAGCGACGCTGAGTGACGAGTTTGCGGGCCGGCCCGTGGATACCGCGGAGGAGAATATCCAGTCGCGTTGTCGTGGGGTTCTGCTGATGGGCCTGTCGAACAAGACCGGAAAGATGCTGCTGACCACCGGCAACAAGAGCGAGATGGCGGTGGGCTACGCCACGCTCTATGGCGACATGGCCGGTGGCTTCGCGCCTATCAAAGATTTGTCCAAGCAGTGGGTCTACCGCGTGGCTGCGTGGCGTAATGCCAACGCCTGGCCGGGTTCGCGGTGTGCCTTGGTGCCGGTCATTCCGCAGCGCGTCATCGACCGCCCGCCGAGCGCGGAATTGCGTCCAGACCAGAAAGATTCGGATTCTCTCCCGGACTATGCCGTGCTCGATGCCATTCTCGAGGCCTTCATCGAAGAAGACCTTTCAGTGGCAGAGATTGTGGCGAGGGGCTATGACCGTGCCACGGTAGGGCGGGTGCTGGCCATGGTGAAGCGCAACGAATATAAGCGACGGCAGGCGCCACCGGGCGTGCGTATCAGCCAGCGCGCTTTCGGGCGCGACTGGCGTTACCCGATTACTTCGGGGTACCAGTCGCGCTGAACTTCAGCGCTGCTTCCAGAACTGGTACCAGCTGCGCTGGTTCGAGACCGCTTCCCAGTTCGGGGTGGGCTCGTTGTAGTTCGCGGTGTAGACCTGACGCGCGGTGGTCGCCTGCTCCGGCAACTTCAGGCGGTCATAGCAGGCGGCCATCAGCACCAACGCCGAGCGTACCCCGGGCGAACCATCGTAGGTCTCGACCACATAGCGGGCACGGTTCAGGGCTGCCACGTCGGCGCCACGCGCAAAGTAGTAGCGCGCCACGTTCATCTCGTACTCCGCCAAGCGGTTGCGCAGGTAGACCATGCGGCGCCGGGCGTCGTGGGCGTAATCGCTGCGTGGATACTGCGTGACCACCGTGCCAAAGGCTTGAAACGACTGACGGGCTTCCTTTGGTGGGCGCGCGGAAAGGTCCACATCCATCCAGCGTTCGAGGATGTTCGGTGTGCGCTCGAACCAGACCAAGCCCTTGATGTAGTAAGCGTAGTCAAGGCGGGGATGGGTGGGGTTTTCGCGAACGAAGGTATCCGCGGCATCAATGGCCTGCTCCGTGGCGCCCGCACGGTAATAGGCGTACATGAGGTCGAGCCTGGCCTGACGGGCTGCGTCGGTAAACGGAAAGCTGGCCTCGAGCGCCTCGTAGGTGCGAACGGCGCCGGCAATATTGCCGCTCATCAGTTCGTCGTAAGCCTTCACGTAGCCCTGGTCCGGGTCCGAAAGGATGAGCGCCTTCTTGTCCTTGCCAAAGAAGGAGCAAGCGGAGAGCAGCGACACCGCGGCGACCAGCAGAGCGGTCCGGGTGAGGCGGCGGGAAAAACGGGCCTGTGGCGTCACGGCGAACCTGCGCGGGCGAAGAAGGTGGCAAAGTATACTCCCTGTGAACGTCTGTGCCCGTTCCGGTTCCACAGGCCATTGGCTTCGTTCACCGAACGCTAGTTTGGGTCCGAGGCTTAGCCCGTTTTTCTCTTTCTGCTCCCCGGTGTTGCCATGTCCCTGCCTTCTTTGCCGCCCGATGACGATCTCGCCGAGGGCGGCGAGGCCTCCCTGCAACTGCGCTTCGACCACGCCCTGGCCGGGCGGCGAATGGACCAGGCGCTCGCCGAGGCCTTTCCGGACTACTCCCGTTCCCGTTTGCGGGGTTGGTTGGACGCCGGGCGCATTACGGTCAATGGGGCGGTGCCTCGAGCCAAGGATCTAGTCATCGGCGGCGAGACCGTGGTGGTCGTGCCTGAAGCGGCCCCCCGCGTCGATGCCTTACCCGAAAACCTCCCGCTGGAACTACGGCACGAGGACGCGGACGTGTTGGTGTTGCACAAGCCGGCCGGGCTGGTGGTGCACCCGGGCGCGGGCAACCCCACCGGAACACTGATGAATGCGCTGCTCTACCACGACCCACGGTTGGCGGATTTGCCGCGGGCTGGCATCGTTCATCGGCTCGACAAGGAAACCAGCGGCTTGATGGTGGTAGCGCGAACCCCACGCGCGTATGAAGGGCTGGTGAAGCAGTTGTCCACGCGGCAGGTCACTCGCGAATACGAAGCTATCTGCATCGGCGTCATGATCGGCGGCGGTACGGTGGATGCGCCTATCGGTCGTCACGAAATTGATCGCTTGCGCATGGCGGTGCGACGTGACGGCCGCGAAGCAATTACCCATTACCGTGTGGTGCAACGCTTTCGCGCACATACGCACGTGCGTGTGCAACTGGCCACCGGGCGCACGCATCAGATTCGTGTCCATCTCACGCACGCGGGCTATCCCCTCGTCGGGGACCCTGTCTATGGCAAGCGTTTAGTAGTACCCCGTGGCGCAGATACGCTGGTGGCGGAGGGCCTGCGCGCATTTCGTCGGCAAGCGCTGCACGCGGCCCATCTGGCCTTCGTCCATCCGGTGAGTGGCGATGCGCTGGCATTCGACGCTGATGTGCCGGCAGATTTCGCCGAACTACTGGTCTTGCTACACGGCGACTTGGTGCGTCACCCTGAAGAAGGTCCGGTGGATGTCTGGCGCTGAGGCGCTTGGCGCGGGTCGGTTCGTCACACGCGACGGCTTGCGCTGGTTAGAGCCTGCGGCCCTGCTGATGCCAGGGGTAAGAGTGGCAGTGACCACTCGCGCCGGCGGTGTCAGCCTGGCCTCGCGCGAAGGTTTGAATCTCGCTTCCCATGTCGGCGATGAAGCGGAACGGGTAGCGGAGAACCGGCGCCGATTGCGCCATGCTTTGGCTTTGCCCGCGGAACCGTGTTGGTTGCAGCAAGTGCACGGCATTGAGGTCGCGAATGCCGACGAACGCCACCCCACTCCTCCTGTCGCGGATGCTGCCATCACTCTAGATGCGGGCGTCTTGGCTATTCTCACGGCCGATTGCCTGCCCGTGGTGTTCGTCATGCCGCTGCGGGCGGCGAGGCCGGGTGCCCGTCCGTTGTTGGGCGCGGCGCATGCCGGGTGGCGTGGTCTCTTGGGAGGGGTGCTCGAAGCCACGTTGGCACGACTTGAGGCTGCCGGTGGCGACCCCACTGGCGCTGTGGCTTGGTTGGGCCCCGCCATTGGGCCGGCGGCGTTCGAGGTGGGCGATGAAGTCCGCGCCGCGTTTATCGCTGCCGACTCGGTAGCTGCCGCCGCGTTCGCCCCGAACGCCCGGGGCCGTTGGCAAGCGGATCTTTTCCTGCTGGCGCGGCAGCGGTTGGCGCGGGCGGGAGTGCCCACCGTGCTAGGGGGCGGCGTGTGTACGGTCAGTGATGCCGCGCACTGGTATTCGTACCGGCGAGATGCCAGCCCCGGTGCAGACACCGGGCGGTTGGCGACTTTGGTTTGGCAGGAGCGTGTTACCCTGTAACGCTGTTTTGGGCTGCTGCTTCTGCAACTTGCCCCCTTCTCCGGAAACTGCGCGATGTTCGCCAACCTGCCTACTTGGGCTGCTGTCACCTTGCTCACCGCTGCCGGCGGTGTCCTGAGTGCGTTAGCCGCCGGGTTGTTCCTCGCCTTGCCGGGAACCGTACGGCAGCGTGCCATTCCCCACTTGCTGAGTTACGCCACCGGGGCCTTGTTGGGGGCGGCCTTGGCCGGGCTGTTGCCCGAGGCCATCGAGGCCATGACGGCGGTTCGTGGAGCGGCAGCTCCCCACCGTGTCGGTCTCCTCCTGCTGGGTGGCGTGCTGCTGTTCTTTGTGCTGGAAAAACTCGTGCTCTGGCGGCACTGCCATGACCCGAGTCACGACCCCGGGAACGACCACGGCATCGCTTTCAGTCCGCTGCCCGCGACGGCAGGGAGTGGGGTATTGCTGGGGCAGGCCCACGAACACGGCCCCGACTGCGGCCACGCTCATCACCTCCATCCGCAGCGTCGCGCAACGGATGGCGCCCCCCTTTCGGCGGGCCGTGCTCGCGCCGCGGCCATGTTGGCGCTGGCAGGCGATACCCTGCACAACTTCCTCGACGGCGTGGTCATCGCCGTGGCCTGGCTGTCGGACCCGGCCGTTGGTATCGCCACTGCCGTGGCGGTTTTCGCGCACGAAATTCCCCAAGAAGTCGGCGATCTCGCCGTACTACTGCATGGCGGCTTCAGTAGAGCGCGGGCTTTGTGGCTGAACACGCTGAGCAGTGCGGCGGCAGTGGCGGGCGGTTTGCTCGGCGTTTTCTTTCTCGGCGGTGCCAGTAACCTGTTGCCGGATGTCATGACCGTCGCGGCCGCGAGCCTGCTTTATGTCGCCGTGGCAGATCTTATCCCGGGGTTGCACCAGCGGGTCGACCCGCGGGCTGCCTTCACGCAGATCGCGTTGATGGGCGCCGGGCTGGCCACCGTGCTTATGTTGGGGCCGTCACATAGCTGACCCAACGGCAACCCATTGCGGTTGCCCGCAGTTGAATTCGGCGTATCTGCTCCCACTGTCTTCGGCAATCAACCTTTTTGCCGGAGCCCAAGCGCATGCGCATGGACAAGTTCACTGCCCGCTTTCAAGCGGGCCTGGCCGACGCCCAATCCCTTGCCGTTGGTCGCGACCACGCCACTTTGGAGCCCGCCCACTTGATGCTGGCCTTGCTCGACCAGCAGGGTGGCACTGCGCGGCCGTTACTCGACAAGATGGGCGTTGCCTTGCCGACTTTGCGCTCCCGCTTGGGTGCCACGCTCGACCGCTTGCCGAAGGTGGAGGGCACGCCGGGCGAAATCAGCCTGTCGAACGATCTTAATCGCTTGCTGAATGTCACGGACAAGCTGGCGCAGCAGCGTGGCGACCAGTTCATTTCCTCCGAGTTGTTCTTGCTGGCCGCCTGTGAAGACCGCGGCGAACTTGGGCGCGCCTTCAAGGATGCCGGGGTGCTGAAGCCCGTGCTGGAGCGCGCCATCGACGAAGTGCGTGGCGGCGAGAAAGTGCAAGACGCGAACGCCGAAGAAGCGCGCGGTGCCCTCGACAAGTACACCATCGACCTGACCGCGCGTGCTGCTGCGGGCAAGTTGGACCCGGTGATTGGTCGCGACGACGAGATCCGTCGGACCATTCAGGTGCTGCAGCGTCGCACCAAGAACAACCCGGTACTGATCGGCGAGCCTGGTGTCGGCAAAACCGCCATCGTGGAAGGTCTCGCGCTACGCATCATCAACGGGGAAGTGCCCGAGAGTCTGCGCGACAAGCGGGTGCTGTCGCTCGACATGGGCTCGCTCATCGCCGGCGCCAAGTTCCGTGGCGAGTTCGAAGAGCGACTGAAGAGTGTGCTGAACGAACTCGCCAAGCAGGAAGGCCGGGTCATCCTGTTCATCGACGAACTGCACACCATGGTCGGTGCGGGCAAGGCCGAGGGCGCCATGGATGCGGGCAATATGCTCAAGCCGGCGCTGGCGCGCGGCGAGCTGCATTGCGTAGGCGCCACCACGCTCGATGAGTACCGCAAGTATGTGGAGAAGGACGCGGCGCTAGAGAGACGCT
>CALPVO020000077.1 GCA_943327025.2 Janthinobacterium lividum | reverse complement strand
GCCGCTCGAAGCTTCGCCGGAACGGTCTCCGCACTAGCCGTCTCCGCCGAGTAGCCCAGCGATACCAGCAAGGCCAAAGCCTGTTCCGTTGCGCGTGCTGCGCCAGTCACGAGCAGTACTCTGGTGCCTTCCACCAGTTCGGGTCGTAGTGAATCGCCCAGCACACCCGCCAAGGCTTCCTGTCCTGCCACCAGATTGAACGAGCAAGTCGCCCCATAGCCTGGGACAGAAGCCACCGTAATCTGGGTACCCAAGGACCTCGCGATAAACTGGGACACGGACAGACCTACGCCGCGTCGATCACCGACCACTGCGCCACCTTCAAACAGCCTAGGCAACTGACTTGGCTGAATACCGGGACCATCGTCCTGCACGGACCAGCGTACTGCCACCTTCCCTGCTTCCTCGGGGTCATTTAGGCGCTCGACACGCAACACCACAGTACCGCCAACCGCGACCCGGATAGCGTTGGAAAGCAGGCTGACCAGCACCTGCCGCAAACGCAGGCTGTCGAGATGCAGCACTTCGGGCAAACGCGGATCGATGTGGAAGAGAATTTCGACGCGAGACGCATCCGGGAAAGAACCGACTTCGGCACCCAAGTCCCGCAAAAAGGCATCCAACTCCAGCGGCAGCGGCAAGGTTTTTTCTGGCAGTTTGAGACCCGACACTTCTTCGAGCCTGTCGCCAGCCAGTGCCAACAAGCGCTGGCCCAAAACTTCGCCACGTGCGGCTACACCACGACGCTGGGCATCAGAGGCGATGCCTGCCATTTCCTCTAGTAACGAGAGCAAGCCATAGACTGGCGCGCGAAACTCTCGACCGACTTCCAGCACCAGCCGCGACTTCTCAGCGGCCAGGGAGACGGCGGAATCGCGGGCACGCTGCATCTGGGAGATATCGGTAAACGTGGTGACCGTGCCGCCCGAAGCATCAGTACGAGTGTCGACCTGAAGATCGCCACCAGCGACTGTACGGAAATGTCCGTGTTCTACCCACATACCAAGCGAAGTTGGGTCTCGCCGAATATCTAGCAACTCCGGTTGGCTTTCTGCACGCTGCGACTCCACACCCAACAAAACCAAGGCGCGGTCGTTGTAGTGCGTCACCTTGCCGGAGTTGTCCTGCACCAAAACGCCCTGCGGGAGTCCGTCGATAATCTCGCCCAGCAAAACCGTTGTTCGGCGTGCTTTCTCGACTATCTGCAACGTCTCGTTACGTCGTGAAAAAATAAGAAACTGCGCCACTAACAGCGCGACGCCCACCCTGAAAACATTGGGCCCGCTGTACTCTGATGCTAGTGCCAAAATGACCACACCGCTCAACGAAGCGAAAGCACCGAGGGCGATTGCCACGCGTATGTCCCGCAGGCGCATATACGACAACATCACAGCCAGGAAGAGCCAGACAAAGCCCACCGGGGTGGCCGGTACCGCAGTGATGGCAGCCGCTAAAAACACGACGGGGACCACGAGTTCCCCGAGCCAAGGGTCGCCGCGCCAGCTAACGCCAACCACCTCCACGACCATCAACAACCACAAGAACCAACCGAATAACGACGGAAAATCGTGACCGGCCGGTGCATCATGCAGCGCGGAGCGAAGGACGAGGAGAACCAACAAACAAGGAATCATTACCAGATTCGCCATGAACCGCTGACGAATGAACTGGTCGTGCACGACATGCCTGGCCTTTGGGCGCAGACAGCGGTAATAAAAATCCTGCTCGCCTGAAGAATACATTCAGCGCGGCTCCAGCATGACGGACAACTCCATGGGACGGCCAAACAGGGAACCCTGTCCCCAGTGGCAACCGAGGCCAGCCAGACGATGGCACTGCTCAGTGGTTGCTATGCCTTCGGCTACCAACTCCACATCCATGGCGTGCCCCAGCGAGACGATGGCCGCACACAAGTCCCGTTTTTTGGAAGCGTCCCAGGCTGCCTCGACCAAAGACTTATCAATTTTCACGTAATTGAATTCGAAGCGCTGCAGATAGGCGAGCGAAGAACAGCCAGAACCAAAGTCATTAATGGAGAACTGGAACCCGGCAGCCGCAGCTTCAATAAGGAAATGTTGCAAACGAGACTCTTGTTCGATGAGCATGCTCTCCGCGAACCCCAGCACCAAAGCAGCCGGCGGAATACCTACTGCCTGGGTAACCTCCAGCAGGCGAGGAAGACTGAAGCCGCTCGACAAAACTTGCGTTGCTGAAAAGTTCACATGCACTTGAAAATGGGGCCAGCGGGCTCGCAAGGCCTTCGCCGCCAGAGCCGATTGCAACATCCCCCATTCCGGCTGCTGGCACCCCAGCAGCGCTTCCGCCCTGCCCATTTGCCCAGTAGCCAGATTGACGATCGGCTGAAACAGCAGGTGGATTTGCTCACCGCCGGTGGCCAAAACCGAAACCAGCGTGGGCTGGCCGGTCAAATGCCCCCCTCGTCCACCATGCGGACTAGCGCTGCGAGCGAGTCCGCACCTAGCTTCTCCATGGCCTGATGACGATGGTACTTCACGGTACGCAAGGCAATGCCCAATTGATCCGCCACTTCCTGATTGGTGGCGCCACTGGCCGCGAACTTGGCGACCTCAGATTCGCGGGGCGTGAGTGTTGCCATACGCCGCAACAGAGCGGCTTTCAATGCTCCGCGCTCAATAGCTTCGGCGCTACGCGCCAGCGCACCTTCCACGGCCGCCAGCAATACCGGGAGTTCCACTGGCTTGACCAGAAAGTCCATGGCGCCACCACGGAAACCTGCGGCGGCCTCTGCTGCCCCACTGGCGCCACTGATGAATACCAGCGGCACCATAGAGGGATTGGGCAATTCACGCTGCAATTCCAGCCCATCGAGACCCGGCATTTTCACGTCCGACAAAATACAGGTGGGAATGGTGGGCATAGCGGCCAGAAAAGCCCGATCTGCGAGCAAAGCGGACGCAGAATCGAAAATGGAACAGCGATAGCCCTCGTATTCGATAGCCGCGCGGAAAGCCGACACCACCGCAAGGTCGTCGTCTACCAGGAGGACATGGCCCGCCCGCCGGTTTGTCGAGGCGCCCGCTGCCAATGGGGTAGCGGAGGAAGTTTCCTGACTCATGCACGCTCCATTTTGCTTTCGCCTGCCGGCGACCTTGACCCGAGAAAATGCAGTATCAACTCGCGATGATTTGGCTCGGTTTCGCGAACGCTAATGCTGGCGCCAAATTCCAACAACGTGGCCCGAGCGGAAGTAAGACGAGACTGAAAGACCACGGCGTGCGCCTGCAGTCGCACTGCCAGAGCCGAGGCAAGCGCGCTCTCCGGTTGTGGCCAGGGAAGAAGCATAACCACATCTACGCCCTCGATCGTTTTGCGGAAGCGTAGACGAATGTTGCCCGAAGCGCCCAACTGCAGGCTCTCTGACCCACTTCTGAAAAAATTCATTAGCACCTGCGATGTGCGCAGCCTATCCACCGTGCCATACATGCCCGAAAGCTCCGGCGGAAACTCGACCTGCACGCCTTTCTGTTGCGCCTCTTGTCGCAAGAGGTCCCACACTTCGCGGGTAAGTTGCTGCAAGTCCGACAGCGTTACGGTCAATGCCGGCGGTTTGATGAACTGCCGGACTTGATCGACGATGTCGGCACAGTTACGCACCTGCGCTATAACTTGCTCGAGTCCATCGACCAGTTCGCCGGAGGTGGCATTTTCTCGCCTCATGCGTTTCTGGAGCAACTGCGCATTCAGCTGGATGGCCGCTAGCGGCTGACTGAGCTGCAGTCCCAGCGAAGCGGAGATGACATTCAAATTGCTGCTGCGGTCCATTTGCGCCAGCACCTCGGCCATACGCGAACGAGACTCTTCCTCCGCCCGCGACGCAGCTTTAACCATGCCGATGGCATGTTCATTTTCGAGAACCAGCCCAAGAAAACCGATATTCACCACACAAGTAGCAACTAAAATCAGGAGAGGCATGTACCAAAGAAGGTAATACGGATAAACGGAAGTACGCGCATCGCCAGTCATCACCAAGAACAGGTGCACCGAAAAAGCTAGGGCAGAGAACGCGAAAACCAAGAACAAAATTAGGACACTGCGACTCAAATGGCGATGGAGCATGACAGCGCATGAGTACGCCATGACTAAATCGCACGCCCAGGCACTGCCCTTGAGCAGTATTTCGCCGCCCCGAGGGATACTGAGATAGCCCGCTAACCAGTAACCGACGATGAAGAGCACGGGCAGCAATATCCAGCGCTTACGGGGCCACGGAAAACCCAGTTCCGCCCGCAGGGCGATTGTCATGCCGAACAATGCGAAGACGAAGACAGTGTTCGCGAAGCCGAAAGTCAAGATATCCGGCTGCTTTCCACGTAGCGACCACAGGCCGATAGCCACCGCAATGAGTATGCCTGCGGCGACATAAAGCTTCATCGGCAGCCGCCGGGTTCCCGCTGGCTGCCCGATCAAAACACCGAGCGGCAGCAACATCATGGCGTACGCCAAAAGCACCAGGGCGCTATAGGTGTCAAGCGACATCGTTTGGCACCTCCAGTGTTACCCGCAGCCCACCCGTCTCAACGTTCTGCAGCTCCAGCGCTCCCCCGCAGCCGGCAAGAATCTCGCGGGACACTGCCAGGCCCATTCCAAGACCGTCCTGACGGGTAGTGAAGAACAGGCTGCCAACTCGCTCCAGCGCTGCCGTGGAAATACCCGGACCCGTATCTGTCACAGTGATGCGGATGGATTTTCCGTGCGGTTCCGCTTTGATGAAGATTTGCCGAACAGGCGAATTTCCCAACGCCTGTACCGCGTTCCGCAAAACATTGGCCAGCACCTGCGAGAGATGAACGGGGTCAATACAGGCCCGCAGCGGCGTGGCGGCAAAGTTAAACGAGACCTGCGCGCCGATTGCTGCCGCGTCGGACGCACCCAGCGCCACGGTTTGCTCGATGATTTCAGCAACATCGCTGACGCTAGCGGAAGGCGAAGCAGCCAAGTGGGTAACGCGTGTCTTCTCGATGATGGCCGTGGCGCGAGTGACCGAAGACAGAATGCTGTCCAGCAATGCCGAGGCAGTGCGGCTGTCTACCAGGCCATCATCCACCATGCGCCGACACAACTGAGCGGCGGTAAGCATGGCTGCCAAGGGCTGGCCCAATTCATGAGCCAGACCCGTAGACAGGACTTCAATACTGCTTTTTGCTTCGACCCGGGCGAGTTCACGGCCGATTTGGGCCCGCCGCTCTTCGCGTTCATGTTCCAGCAACCGTTGCTCGCGGGCTTCGTTGGTGCGGTAAGAAACCACGCCGACCCAGACGAAATTCGTCAGGATACTGGCGCCAAAGGAGATCAGGGCAGTTGCGCTGACCAAATGGCCGGTTCCCACGGCGCGAAACGGCTCACCCTGCAGGCTGAACAAAGCCGTACCTGAGAAACTCACCATCAACATGAAGGCGAAGACGACACAGAGCCCAACCGCCAAGGTTGGCATCTGGCGGTAAAGAGCGCGCGACGCCGCGAACAATTTCCAGGCGACGTAGGCGTAAAGAAGACTCAGAAAGACCGATCTTGCGATATCCAATTCCAACAAATACAAAACTGAAAGGACAGCACCGAAGACCGCCAAATCCATGCCCACCAAGGTCCATGGGCATGGCTTGCCGGCTTGTTCTTCCATGGCACGCCAACGCAGTAGCAAAGCCAAAAACACGCCAAAATTGGTGATTTGATCGAGGACGAACGGGTGCAGGAAAGACAAGGAGGGGCGGATGAGGGCAACGCCAATGCCAATGCCCCCGAATAACGCCGCCAAGAACCAGTAAATGCCTCCGCCAGTTCGCGGGGCACCCACAGCCACCCAGGCCACTATAGGCACGGTGATGGAGATGCTGGCCATCATGGTCAGCGTGGTAAAGACGTCCAAGGCGGCCCGCTCAGTTCTTCAAGGCTGGCTGTTCCAGCAAGGGAAATAGCGCCGCTTCAAGGGCATCGAGGTCGAATGGCTTACGCAAGCACTGCACCCCCTCGGGCAGCACGCCGTAGCGGTCAAGGGCATCGGTCGGCAGGGCGGTGACCACCACGATAGGCAAGTGTGGGCACAAAGCACGCAAACGACGCGCTACTTCCATGCCGGATATGCCAGCCAAGTTGACGTCCAGCACGGCGCCAGCAAGCACGAACGGCACCGCATCCATGACATCAACCGTCATGAGTAGGTTGCCGTCTCTGGCACGCAGCAGGCTTAGCAGACTTTCGCCGGAGGAGTGATGGGTAGCGCGTAACTGGTAGTAAGCCAGCCAACTGACGAGCGCACGCAAGATGCCCGGGTCGTCGTCGACCACGGCCACAATCTTGCGCAAGGCGTATGCACCACCTTCAGCAGCACCAGACATCATCTTCCCTTGAACGAGTTCCATTGGCGTTCCGCAGGAAACAGCAACACTTTTGCCAGTTCCTGCATCTTTAGGCAACTACCTCACCGCCACAATTGCCCCATGGTGCCGTTTCGCCAGTTTCTGATAAATGGACGAGTAGCGGCATAGCAAAGATGCCGTGGTACAGCAGGCCCAAGGCTAGAGAACGTGGCGAGAGTGGCGGCGAATAGCTAGGGCTATTGCGCCAACAGACGGCGAGAAAGCAAGGCTTGGAAATCCCGACGGCCGTCGGCGATAACGAAGAGAAGCACTTCTCCACCCATGACCTTGTAGATGAGGCGGTACGGGCGGGAGATGACCTGCCGATACTCACGCGACCCCAACGCAAGCAGTTCCGCCGGAAAGCTGCCGCGATCGGGAGAGTTACCTAGGCTGGCTACGGTAGCGAGAAGCTTTTCCAGCAGGCGTTCGGCAGCTTTCTCGCCATCGTTCCGCGCCACGTAACCAACGATGGACGACATATCCTGCTTGGCACCCGCCGTCAGGCGTACCCGGTATGAATTCGTCGACATCTTCAACCGCTCAGCCGGCCCGCCTTGAGCGCGGTGCGCAGCTCTTCGGCGACTGAATCGAAACTCTCGACCTTGCCTTCGGCCACTTGCTGGTTGCCCAGCGCCAGCAGCTTGAGCAGGGCAAGGGTTTCCTGCGTAGCCTCATAGCTTTCCACATCTTGCAGCACGGCCCGTGCTTCGCCGTTCTGGGTGATGACGAGTGGCTCGCGCACCTCGCGAATATTTTCCAGCACCTCCGCGGCGTTCGCCTTGAGGTAGCTGATGGGCTTGATTCGGGTCGAATAACGCATGGGACCTCCTGTCAGGACTGAATTTAGTCCTATAAAGGTCCGACATCAAGAGTTTGCGATCTACAGCGACATGCCCGCCGAAAACCGCTACCAATAGTCCGACTCCGCGCATTGAGTCGGATAGACTCCGTTTTCGCAAGACAACTAACAGACTGGGGTGGAAACATGTTCTACAAGAAATTGGTTCTGACACTGGCAGCGGCACTGCTCGTCCCGGTAACGGCGAACAGCTAGCAAGGCCCCAGCCCCGCGCCTCTTGCGGCCGCTGCCGCCGAGCCCGTAGCAACCCCTGCTGCCCCCGCGCCTACAGCGCAGCCCGCCAATGTAAAGCTTCGCGAAGGCACAGAAGTCAGTTTGGTCTTCGCCGAGGCCGTGAGCTCCGCCACAAGCAATGAAGGCGACCGTATCAATCTTCGCGTCGATGAAGCGGTGAAGGTGGGTGACGAGCGCGTCCGCGTCCGCGCCAACAAGGGCAAGGAAGGCGAAGGCCGCATTGGCTCTACCGTGGCATTAACCGTGCTGTTTGGCCCGCTGGGCCTTTTGAAGCGGTCAAGGACGTGGAGATTAAGGCAGGCGCGCCCATTACCGCGTTCGTCGACCAAGATGTGGAACTGGCGATAACGCCTTAGTCGCCTGCCCCTCTACCTCTGCAGCAACTCCACGTAAGCGGCATAGCTGTAACTGTGTTGCTCCGCTACTGCGGCCTCCATCACCACGGCTTCGAGGGAGAAGGACACCAAGCCTTACCAATCGCCCTCCGATCGAATGGCGGAGGAGCGCATCCGTCACCAGCGGCGGCAAGAAACTGGTGGCAATTCGCGAGATATGGACATCCCCGGCCGCGCGCCGCGACGTTTTTGGCGATTCACGTCAAAAACCCCCGCTGCCCCGGAATAGCGTCGCCGTTAGACTTTCAGGGCAGCCTTTAGCGCCCACGGGATTTCGATTACAGAAATCTGTATAGTTCTAACATGAAGACGACATTGGACCTGAACGACCGTCTAATAGCTGAGGCCAAGGCCTTTGCCGCCGAGCAGCGCACCAGCCTCACTCGCCTCATCGAGGAAGGCCTGCAACTGCGCCTGCGCGCCAAGCCCGGCAGCAAAAAGCGGGGGCCCGTCCGTTTGCCCGTGTTCGATGGGCGCGGTGGTCTGGCGCCCGGCATCAACCCATTGAGCAACAAGGCCATGCTCGAGGCCGCGGACGATGACGCCTGACGTCAACATCTTGGTGGCAGCCTCGCGCACGGACCACCCGCAACATGCCGTAGCGCTGGCGTGGCTGGAACGCGCCGCAAGCGCCGCCGAAACCGGCGCCGCCTTCACGCTCATGCCCTTGGTAGTCACCAGTTTCCTTCGACTGGTGACGAACTCGCGCGTCTTCCCTAATCCCACGCCGATAGAGCGTGCAGTGGAATTCGTCGACGCGCTGCTGGCCTTGCCTGGTGTGAGGCTGGCCACTCTTGGCACAGAGTGGCTGAAACTGCGCACGCTTTGCCTTGAAAAGCGGCTTGGTGGCAACGACCTGCCCGACGCGTGGCTAGCTGCGGCCGTGCTACATCACGACGAACACTTGGTCAGCTTTGATGCCGACTTCAAGCAATTGCTAGGCCGCGGGCAGTTCACCTTGTTGGCGGCGGCGTAGTGACGTCAAGAATAGTTGGCGGCCAATGCGCAAGAAACTCGAACAGCATCCGCGTTTCTTCCGCCGCTTTCGCCTTGAGTCGATTGCCTGCACATTAAAACTTTCTTTAATTGAACGCTTTCAAATTAAAGCTCTCTTTAATTTACCG
>CALPVO020000076.1 GCA_943327025.2 Janthinobacterium lividum | reverse complement strand
GAATTCACCCTGCGCGCGGATACCGGCTACAACAATGCGCAGGACTTTGGCTTGCTGGTTATCGGGCGTGGTGCGGACGGCCACTTGGTGCGCTTGGGTGAAGTGGCAGACGTTCGCTTGTCAGCGGAAAACGAGCGCAGCGTCTCGCGATCGAACGGTGTTCCTGGTGTCACGATGGGCGTGCAGCAGCAGTCGAACGCCAACACGCTCGATGTCTCCACGGGTATCCGTCAGCAGATAGTCGCTATCAACGCGGACCTGCCGAAGGGCACTGAGCTTGATGTCAATATCGACCGCGGGCTCTTTATCGGTGCTTCGCTGCGCGAAGTCGGCTACGCCGTAGTGTTCGCGCTCATCGGTGTGCTACTCGTCATCTACTTGTTCCTCGGCCAATGGCGCGCGACGCTCATTCCGGCCATCACCATTCCCGTGTCCATCATCGCGGCCTTCACGGTGATGTATGCGTTCGGTTTCTCCATCAACGTGCTCACCCTCCTTGGCATCGTCTTGGCCATCGGTCTGGTGGTGGACGATGCCATCGTTGTATTGGAAAACATTTTCCGCCGCCGTGAACTAGGCCAACCGATGATGCTGGCGGCGCTGGATGGCAGTCGCGAGATTGCTTTTGCTGTCATAGCTACCACCGCCACGCTTACTGCCGTGTTTCTGCCCATTTCCTTCCTGCCCGGCAATGTCGGTCGCATGTTTCGCGAGTTCGGCTTTACCGTGGCGGCTGCTATTTTGTTCTCGGCGTTGGTGGCGCTAACGCTGACGCCGATGATGGCCTCGCGCATGCCTGAAAGCTCCGCGCATGGCGGGCGTGTCGCGGCAAAAGTGAACCACTATTTCCACCGTCTTTCCCGTGCCTATGGCGCGCTTCTGGAGCGTCTGGTGGGCCGGCCATTGCTAGTGTTGGGCAGTACGCTTGCCATTCTCGTTCTGGCGGTTTTGGCGTACCGCACGCTCCCTGCAGAATTTGCACCCTCTGATGACCGTGGCATTGCTTGGATCAGTATCACGGCACCGGAAGGCTCCAGCCTTGCCTACACCGACGGTTTTCTGCAGCAAGTCGAGGCGGTGTTGGCCGATGAGCAAGCTCGCCACAAGGATATCCGTCGCTATCTGGCACGCCTGCCAGGAGGCTTCGGTGGTGGCAGTGGCGAAGTAAACAGCGCCCGTATCTCCGTCATTCTGGAAGACTTCGGTACACCAGGGCGGCGCCCCATGAAAGAAGTGGTTGCCTCGCTCTCCAAGCGCCTCGAAAAAATTCCAGGCATCCGCACCAATGTGGTGGCGATGACATCGTTTGGTGCTCGCGGTGCTGGCTCGCCCATTCAGGCGGTCATTGGTGGACCAGACTACGAAAAGCTGTCGGTGTGGTCCAAGAAACTACAGTTGCTGGCGGAGGAATCTGGCCTGTTCGTCAACCTCGATAACGACTACAAGGAACGCAAGCCGCAGGTGATGGTAGCGGTGGACCGTGACCGTGCCGCCGACCTTGGCGTGTCGTTGCAGGCGGTAGGCCGTACGCTGGAGACCATGCTAGGTTCGCGGATCGTTACGACGTACGTTGACCGCGGCCGCGAGTACAACGTCGTGCTGCAGGGTCGTGCCGATGAGCGCCAGTCCACCACGGACCTTGGCAACCTCTATGTTCGGTCAGACCGGACGGGTGCTTTGGTGCCGATGGCGAATCTGGTCAAGTTGCGGGAAGTGGCTGGTGCTTCGTCCCTCAATCGTTTCGACCGTTTGCGCTCCATCACCATCAGTGGCGCGTTGGCTCCCGGAGTCAGTCTGGGTCAGGGTGTGCAATGGTTTCAGGAAACGGTACGCAAGGAATTGCCGGCGACCGCGCGTTTGTCCTTCGATGGTGAGAGCCGTGAATTTCTCAAGAGCGGCAGTCAGCTGTACCTCATGTTCTTGATGGCCATTGCCGTGGTGTTCCTGGTGCTGGCCGCACAATTTGAAAGCTTCCGCTATCCCCTCGTCATCATGACTACCGTCCCCTTGGCGCTGCTGGGCGCAGTGCTGGGTCTGAAGGCCTACGAGTGGGCCGGTGCCGAAGGCGCAAGTATCAATATCTACAGCCAGATTGCCGTCATCATGCTTGTGGGAATCGCCGCCAAGAATGGCGTGCTAATCGTCGAGTTCGCTAACCAGTTGCGTGACCGCGGTCTGGCCTTGCGCGAGGCAATCGTCGAGGCGGCGACCATTCGCTTGCGCCCGGTGCTCATGACCAGTCTGTGCACCGCCGTAGGTGCGCTCCCGTTCCTGTTTGCCACCGGTGCCGGTGCCGAGCAGCGCAAGCCCATTGGTATTGTTGTCTTCTATGGCACTACCATCTCTGTGCTGCTGACACTGTTCGTGGTGCCAGCGGTATACGGCATCATTGCGCGCAACGCGCGTTCGCCGGAATACACTTCGCGGCTCATCGCCGCGTTGCGGGGCAAGGAAACCGAGGCGCCGGGCGTGTCACCTACCCAGGCCTCTGGAGCGGTGCCTGGCGTAGCGCCGAGTGGCGCCGATGCTGGTAGTGAGCGCTGAACAATGCAGCCATCCCTACTGCCCAGTGCCACCGAGCCCACGCAGAACTTCAAGCGACTGCAGGCCCGCCTGCGTGGTTTGGTTGGCAAGGCCATCGACGACTACCAGATGATTGGCGAGGGTGACCGAGTGATGGTCTGCCTCTCCGGTGGCAAAGACTCCTATACGTTGCTGGACCTCTTGCTGTCTTTGCAGCGTAGTTCGCCGGTCCATTTCGATTTAGTGGCAGTCAATCTGGACCAGAAGCAGCCGGGTTTCCCGGCCCATGTGCTGCCGGAATACTTGGCCGCGCTTGGTGTGCCTTATCACATCATCGAGCAGGACACCTATTCCGTCGTCAAGCGTGTGGTGCCGTTAGGCAAGACGCAGTGCGGCCTTTGTTCGCGCTTGCGGCGTGGCGCGCTCTATCGGTGGGCTGGCGAAAACGGCATTACGAAGATAGCGCTCGGACACCACCGCGAAGACATGGTGGAGACGCTGTTCTTGAATTTGTTTCATGGCGGAAAACTGAAGGCGATGCCACCGAAATTGCTTTCCGACAACGGGCAGCACATCGTCATTAGGCCGCTAGCCTATGTGCCAGAACGCGAAATCGAGCGCTACGCACGCGCACGGCAGTTCCCTATTATTCCCTGCACACTTTGCGGGTCGCAGCCCAACTTGCAACGCGAGGCAGTAGCGCGAATGCTACGTGAATGGGAGCAAGCTTCGCCTGGGCGGATTGAAACCATTTTTTCTGCGCTGACAGCAGTGGCCCCTTCGCAACTGGCGGACAGGACCTTGTTTGATTTCGCGGGGCTGGAGGCGCGCCGCGCGGGCCTTGCCCGCGAATTGTCCGATGACGCGGTGGAGGCGGAAATCGATGGCTGATTCAGTCGTCGCCGGTTCGCCTGGCCCGTACCGTGGCAGTTATTGGGTGTTGCCAGGTCGTCTTCTCGCGGGGCCTTACCCTGGGCGTCCAGATTCGGGCGAAACCGAGGAGCGGCTGTTGCAGTTACGTGAGGCTGGTGTCCGTCACATCTTTGACCTCACGCTGCCGGGTGAATTAGTGCCCTATGCGGACTACCTTCCCGATCCTTTCGATGCAGATGCAGTTGACCATCATCGTCGCCCGATTCGCGATCATGGTGTTCCGGAAGCCATGCAGATGGCGGAAATCCTCGACGAGATGGGTGACCTGATTGACGGCGGCGACTGTGTCTATGTGCATTGTCGTGCCGGCATAGGCCGTACGGGTACTGTCGTGGGTTGTTATCTCGCGACAGTGATTGGCGACGGCGAGCGCGCTCTCGATCACTTGATGGGTTTGTGGCAGGCGAGTGGCTGCAGCAAAGACTATCCGCACGTACCTGAAACCGTCGCGCAGCAGCGCTTCGTGGAGGACTGGCTGCGACAGGACCCAAGACGGGGTCGTCGGTGAGTATGGCGGTCGAGGAGGCTTCCTTGGAGGCCCTCGGTCAGTTAAGTCAACGTTATCGGGGTCTGTTGTTGGGTCTTGCTATTGGCGATGCGCTGGGGATGCCGGTGCAGCATCGTCGACGTGGGACCTTCAGTCCTGTTGGCGATTTACTCGCCGGTGGACCATTCGACCTTCCTCGTGGTGCCTGGACTGACGATACTGCGCAAGTGCTCTGCTTGGCAGAGAGCTTGGTGGAATGCGGACAAGTCGACCTTCACGACCTGCAAGCACGCTTGGTGCTGTGGCAACGAGAAGGTCGTCTATCGAGTACTGGCCAGTGCATTGGCATCAGCGCGGTCACCGCACGAGCTTTGATGGCTGCGCACGCGACGGGCACACTGGCCGATATAGCGGGCCAGTCTGCACGCGCCGAGCGCGAACCGCTGGTACGTGCCGGTGTCGCGGTGGCTTGGGCCCATCCCGATTTGCTCGCAGGGGTTCGCTTGGCGCAGCAAGCGGTGTTGTTGACGCATCCGTCGACCTTGGCTATCGATTGTGCGGCTTCCTATGCGGTTTTGCTCGCAGGCGCATTGCGTGGAGTGCCCGCCGCCGATTTGCTCTCCCCCGATTACGTAATCCAAGCACTCGACGCCTGTGGCGCTGGCGAACCTGCCTTGCACCCGGCAGTGCGCGGTTTACTCCAAGGGGCATGGCGTGACCTGTCTGAAGTTCGGCTTGCTGGCGTCTGGGTCAAAGATACCGGTGCACTGGAGGGATTGGCGGTGGCCTTAGGTGCCTTGCACCGGGGACGCATGTCATTTCGTGCTGGTGTGTTGTGGGCCGTCAATCTCGGCGGTGAAGCTGATACGAACGGTGCTATTGCAGGGCAATTGCTCGGAGCAGTTCATGGCGTCGCTGCGCTGCCATTAGGTTGGGTGGCTGCAGTGGCGGATGAGCCTCTGCTCAGCGCTCTAGCCGATGATTTGTTGAATGCAGCTTTGTCGAACTTAGCCAGCGAAGCGGGGTAAGTCGAGTGGGTTTTTGCTGATAGCGCCTGAGCGCGCGGTTATCGTCTCGTCGCGGTATCATTCGTCCTCAGCATGAAGTCGCACAAAATCCTTATCGCCACCCACGAGACGCTCATCCCGCCCGAGTCGGTGGCTGGCTTGAGCATGCAAGAGGTGGATACCTTCCGCGTCGAATACGATGTTCGCGAGGCTTTGCGTCGTCTTGGGCATGAAGTCGCTTTCGTCGGTGTCGGTGACAGCGTCGGTTATCTGCGTGAGGCGGTGCGCTCCGTGGCGCCCGATATCGTTTTTAATCTGCTTGAAGAATTCGGTGGCATTGTCACCTACGACCACCATATGGTCGGCGTTCTGGAACTGCTTCGCCAGCCGTATACCGGGTGCAATCCGCGCGGCATGATGATTTCGCGGGACAAGGTCCTGACCAAGCAGTTGCTGGCGTATCACCGAATTCCGACGCCCGATTTCAGTGTCTACCGCCGTGGTTATCGTATCGTGGTGCCCCGTCGCCAGCGTTATCCGGCATTCGTGAAAAGCGCAACCGAGGACGCTTCGCTGGGTATTTCTCAGGCGTCAGTGGTCGAAGATGCAGCGCGCCTGCGCGAGCGCATCGAGTTTATCCATGCGCAAGTGCAGAGCGACGCGTTGGTAGAGGACTACATTCCAGGGCGCGAGATCTACATGGGGGTGCTGGGTAATGAGCGCCTCACGGTGTTGCCACCGCGTGAACTCCATTTCGGTGCACTGTCGGAAGGCCAGGCGCCTATCGCTACTCGCAAGGTGAAGTGGGACCGTAAGTACCAAGCGCGCCATGGCATTCAGCAGATTGATGCTGAGGCACTGCCGCCTGGCTTGCAGGAGCGCCTGACGGTCGCCTCCAAGCGTATCTTCCGGGCGCTACATCTTTCCGGCTATGCACGCATGGACTTTCGCGTGCGCGAAGATGGCGCCATTTACGTGCTGGAAGCCAACTGCAACCCGAACCTGGCTGCCATCGAGGATTTCTCCCGGTCGGCCCAGCGTGGCGGCATTGCCTACGATGCGCTGATAGCGCGCATCCTTTCGCTGGGCCTGGCCTACCGCGCTGCTTGGACTCTGTAGCAGCGAGCGAGCTCGCGACGCTTACAAGTACTTCTTCAGCCAGTCGAGCACCTCGGCATGCCACTGCTGTGAGTTGGCCGGCTTCAAGATCCAGTGGTTTTCATCCGGATACACCACTAGGCGGCTTTCGATGCCGCGACGCTGTAGTGCCGTGAAGGCGGCGAGTCCTTGCGAATAGGGAACCCGGAAATCTTTTTCGCCGTGGATGACCAGCATTGGTGTGCGCCACTGGTTCAAGAAACTCGCCGGGTTGAACTGTTCGTGCTTGGCGGGGTTCGAGAAATAAGGGCCACCGTTTTCCCACTCGGTGAACCAGAGTTCTTCGGTGGTGTAGTACATGGAGCGTGTATCGAAGATACCCGCATGGTTCACGATGCACTTGAAGCGGTCCGGCCAATGGCCGGCAATCCAGTTCACCATGAACCCGCCGTAGGAAGCACCCAGCGCGCAGGCGCGGTCGCCATCCAGCCAGGTAAAGCGCTTGGTGGCCGCGTCCAGCCCCAGTTGCAGGTCTTGTAGCGGCTTGCCGCCCCAGTCCTGGCTGATGGAATCGGTGAAGGCCTGTCCGTAGCCTGGCGACCCGTGGAAGTCGATGAACACGGCAGCGTAGCCGGCGCCTGCGTAAATCTGGGGGTTCCAGCGATAACTCCAGTTGTTGGCGAAGCTCGCCTGCGGGCCGCCGTGGACGATGAAGGCGATGGGGTACTTACGGCCAGGCTCCGCATTCCAAGGTTGCATCACGTAACCGTAAACCGTCTCGCCGTTGGCGCCGGTGAAGCTGAACTGCTCCGGCTTGCCAAAACGAACTTCGGTAAGGCGTGCGGCATTCACGTTGGTGAGACGCTGCGGAGCGGTTGGCATCGCCGCAGTCGTGTCCTTCCTGCCGGGTAGCGCAACCCGATAGAAGTCCGCTGGGGCCGTCAGCGACTGCAGCGCAGTAACGATAAAGTTCTTCCCGACCACGAACTGTGTGGTGGCGCCTTCGCCGGTCAAGCGCAGACGCGCGCCGGTACGCGTATCGATACGCACCAGTGGATGTTGTCCCACATCGTCTGCGTTGACGATGAGTGCCGCGCTGTCCGCGGTCCAGGCGAGGCCAGACACGGAACGGTCCCAGTCAGCGGCCAGTTCGCGAACGGCGCCAGTGCTCAAGTCCAGCAACTTCAGGGCGAAACGGTCTGCCTCGAATCCGGGTCTCGCCATCGCCACGTAGGCCAAGGTCTTTCCGTCCGGTGAGAAAACCGGCTGACCATCCCAAGCGGGGTTTGACCCGGTCAGGTTGCGTGGTACGCCGCCGCTGGCAACGACTTGGTAGAGGTCGAAATTGGTCGACCATGCTTCCTCGCGCCCCGCCACGCGGATCTGAAAGGCGATAGAGGCACCGTCTGGAGAGAACGCATACTCCTCGTTGCCGCCACTCGGCTTGGAAGGCACATCGCCGTCCAGCGGGGCGGACAGAGCCACTGGCTTGCCGTTGGCGGTTCCCTGCGCGTCCAGCGGCTGACTGAACAGCACGGAGCGCGTGCCATCCGCCCAAGTATCCCAGTGGCGTACGAAGAGGCTGTCGTAGGTGCGAGCACTTCCCAAGGCGCGCTTGTCTTTGGCAATCACTGCGCAGTCGACCGGGGCGCTATCAGCAAGACACGTCCGCGGGATGTCGAGTGTCAGGGCGAGGCGGTCGCCCTTCGGGGAAAGACGGAAGGTGCCCACGTCCAACGGCAGCGTCGTTACTTGGACCGCTTCGCCGCCGTCGAAGGAGAGACGCCAGACTTGGCTACTGCCGCTGCGCGTCGAGAGGAAATAGACGCTTCGGCCATCTGGAGCGAAAGCCGCGTCGCTGTCGCTGGCATCGTTTCGCGTAAGCCGCAACGGCGCGGCACCTGCCTTGCCAAGATCTAGGCTCCATAAGTCGGTACGACCTTTGTTGGCAGCCAGATCTGTTTCGCGCTGCGTCCACACGAGGCGGCTGCTGTCCGGCGATAGGGCGGGGCCGCTGACACGCGCGAGCGAGACTAGGTCTTGTGCGGTGAGGCCGTGGGCGGCGACGGGGTCGGCGGCATGAGTGACCCCGCTCGTTAAGCAGGCGCCAAGGCCAACCATAAGGGCCGCCAGCGGGCGGGCGAAGGGACGGAGCGGGACGCGCATGGGAGGGGCTTCCGTGACAGGAAAGCCCCATTCTATGCCCGCCTCGGCGGGGCGGGTTACTTCAGCGCGGCGCGCAGCTGGTCGGGGAAGTCGGTGAACGCGCCATCGACGCCGGCGGCCTGCAGGGCCTGCACCAGCGCGGGCAAGTTCGCCACACCCGGCGGCAGTTCATCTGCGCGGAGGGTATAGGGGTGAACTGCCAGCCCGGCAGCATGGGCTGCCTGGACCAGGCCAGTGGGCACCGGCGCCTTGCCCGGGGCGAACGTCAACACATGCGGCCCCCATGGCCCGATGCCATCAGCCACCGTGGCCACTTCGCGCAGCCCGGCAGGCGTCAGCAAGTAGGAGTAGTCCGTGTCCGATTCCCCCCAACTGTTCTCGCCGATGAGCTGAACCAGCTTCAGTTCACTGTGCAGCGCGAGGCGAATGCGTCGCAGTTCGGCGAAGTCGAAGCATTGGACGAAAGCCAGGTCGGTGGCTTTGGTATAGCCATGTCGAGCCAAGGACGCGAGCACGATGGGCGCAGCATCTACGCCTTGCTGTCGGTGCCAGGCAGGGCTCTTCACCTCCGTATAGACCCCGACCTCGCGGCCTTGCGCCCTGCCCAAGGTAGCGTTTAAACCACGAATGAACGCCAGTTCTTCGTCGAGGGTATGCAAACGGAAGTCGATGCCGCTGGCGGCAAAGCGCCCGGCACGCGCCGGCTTGCCTTCTTCCGCGGTGCGTTCGTGAAGTTTAAGTGTGCGGAGTTCTTCCCAAGTGAAATCAATGAGGTACCAGTGGCCGTCGGCGCGGGCGCGATGCGGGAAGACGTCGCGCACGTTGCT
>CALPVO020000075.1 GCA_943327025.2 Janthinobacterium lividum | reverse complement strand
CGTAAGTGGCGTCATGGTAGAAGTTGACAACGACGACATCATCGACAACGCGGGCGGCATCCTGCCAACCGACTTCCTGAAACGCGTCGGTATCGACGTGGACACCAAATACGGCACTACATGAACGCAGTTTCCGCTCGAACCCTTCGCAGTGCCTGCGACTCACATGCCTCCGGCCGACTGCCACGTTGGTTAGTCGGAGTCCTAGTGGGATTGGCGATTTCTGTTCCCGCTCTGTCCGCGACAGCTGCAGCAGCCGACACTACAGTCGCAACCACCGATATCGCCGAGCCCACACTGGCTGCGGCACGCGACAAATTGCGCCGCAAAGAGTTTGCTGCTGCTCTAGGTCTGTTCAGTAGCGCCGCTGCGGCCGGTTCCGCCGAGGGCCAGTACCAATACGCGCAGATGTTGCGCAACGCGCAAGGCACGCTCGCCGGTGCGGACCTCAAAGGCGCCTGCAGTTGGCTGGAGAAAGCGGCACTGCAAGGGCACGCGCGTGCGGGCCTCGCGTTGGCGGGGCTTCTCGACGAGAACCAGTGCCAATCCGCCACTCCAGCAGCGACGTGGCGTGAACGCGCCAGCCAAGGTGGGGTACTGCCCCCCGCCTCCACTGCCACCGTGGAACGCAACGACCCAGCCATGCGCAAAACGCTCGCCTTTCGTGCGGCACTCGCCGGCGATACCGCTGCTCTGCAGCCACTGCTGGCGAAAGATAAAACGCTGGCCACCGCTACCGACGCGGCCGGTCGTACCGTGCTGCACGCTGCCGTGGAGTCCGGCAAGGCTGACACCGTGGAAGCGGCACTCGCTGTGGGCACCCCGGTAGCCGCGGAAGATGCGCAGCACTACACGGCCCTGGCGCTGGCGGCCCGCAACGGCTGCCTCCCCTGCGTGCAGACACTGTTGCGTGCGCAATCGCCGTTGGAAACCCTCAACGTCGACGGCGACACCGCACTGTTGGTGGCTGTGGCTGCCGGGCGCGCACCTCCGGTAGCCGCCTTATTAGCTGCTGGCGCGGATGCGAGCCGTCGTAACCGCTTGGGCGATGACGCCAAGGCCTTGGCGGCCCGCGGTAGCGAAAACGCGGTGCGATCGCTGTTTGGTCTGCCACCCACGAATACCCGTAACGTCGGCAATGCGCCCGGGGTTGCCAAGACCGGTGTTTATGCCGGCTGGAGTGCACTGCAAGTGGCCGCCGAGAAGGGCGACCTTGGTAACGTACGCGCTGCGTTAGGCGCAGGTGCAGCCGTAGACGCCCGCACACCAGATGGCTGGACGCCACTGGTGTTGGCGGCACGCCGCGGCGATACCCCCATGGTGAACACATTGCTCGAGGCCGGCGCTGCGCCTTCGCTGGCGTCCACCTCACGCTGGACGGCACTGGCCTTGGCGGTGCGTGGTGGCCACGTGGCAACGGTACAACGTCTACTGGGAGCGGGAGCCGATGCGGCCGCCGCTAACCCTGAAGGTCTGCGGCCATTGCAAGTCGCGGCCACGGAAAACGAACCGGTGCTTCTCTTTGCCCTGCTGAGGGCGCGGCCACCCCTGGAACAGCGCGACGACAAAGGGCAAACGGCGCTGCTGATGGCAGCAACCGTGGGACGTACTGGTTCCGTGGAGGCTTTGCTGAACGCTGGCGCCGATGTTCGCGCGCGTGATACGCGTGGTCGCTCAGCCGTATGGTTGGCGGCGGCACGTGGCGACTCGCCTATGCTGGCATTGCTGTTAACCGCCGGTGGCAAGGCATTCGCTGCGCAAGCTGATGCGGAAGGCTCCACGCCACTGCACGCCGCCGCGGGTGCCGGTCACGACGGCATCGTCGCGCGGTTACTGGCGCTCGGCGTGGGCACCAATACGGCCACCCGCGCCGGCAACACCCCGCTACATATTGCAGCCGCCGCCGGCCAAGTAGCGGTGCTGCAACGCTTGCTGGTCGCTAAAGCCGAGATAGACGCGAAAAACAACCGTGGCGACACACCGGTATTCGTGGCAGTCCGCGCTCGCCAGTTGGAGGCCTTGCGTGCGCTCGTGAAAGCAGGCGCTGACCGTCGTTTGCGCAATTCGGACGGCCAGAACGCCGCCGAGGTGGCGACAGCCGCTGGCTTCACGGAATTGGTGCCGTTGCTGAAGCGGTAAAACCACGAGGGGCAGCGACTGAACTGCCCCGCTTATCCCGGCCTTGGCAGTGTTTTGCTTGGCGCTAGCGTTTAGCCGGGCACCAAGGACAAGGGTTCAGGTCCACGTTGCCGCCGCTGAGAACCACGAGTACTTCCTGTCCGTTAGCCACCACACGCCCTTCGAGAAGCGCTGCCAACGGCACGGCGCCCGACGGTTCCACTACCAACTTGAGTTCATTGAACAGCAAGTCCATCGCTTGACGAATGGCGTCTTCGCTCACCGTGACAACGTCGTCCACCACTTGCGGGAGCAACGCGAACGGGCGCTCCCCTAAAGCGGTCCGTAAACCATCCGCGATGGTCCTCGGGTCGGTTTGCGGTTGCCGAATACCACTGCGGAATGAACGCGCCGCATCATCGGCACCAGCAGGCTCCACGCCGATAACCCGCGTCCCCGGAGAAGCGCTGCGCGTGGCAAGCCCGGAACCCGTGAGCAAACCACCGCCGCCGACCGGCACGAGCAACAGCGCAGGCTTCACGCCGGCTGCATACGCTTCCAATACGGCCGTCCCCTGCCCGGCAATGACGGCGGAATCGTCATACGGATGCACCAGCGTGGCGCCCGTGGCCGCCACCACAGCGGCGGCTCCAGCTTCGCGCGCGGCTAAATTAGGTTCGCAGTCCACCACCTTTCCGCCTTCACGTAACACCAGTGCGCGCTTGGTGGCCGGCGCATTGGTAGGCATGACGATGGTAGCGGCAATGCCGGAACGCCGCGCCGCACGCGCCAACGCCGCAGCATGATTTCCGGAGGAATGCGTTACCACACCGCGCACAGCCGCTTCAGGCGATAGCGACAACACGGCGTTCGCCGCCCCGCGTGCCTTGAAGGCACCAATGGCTTGCAGGTTTTCGCACTTGAAGAACACCCGCGCACCGCATTGCGCATCGACGAAATCGCTACGTACTAGCGGTGTATTCACCACATGCCCCGCAATGCGCCTCGCTGCTGCATACACCGCAGCGGCGTCGGGAAGATCAAGCATCGTCATTGGCTACTCCAGTGTTCATGGGTCCGCTGCGGTCCAGCACTGTTACTTGTTCCGCAGCCGATACCAGTTGGACACATCGTCCCAAGCCGGCATGACAGCCACGAAGGCGACCAATACTGCCAATGGTATGGAGAACAGAAAGCCGAAGTGGCTAAACCCCACTGCACCGACCAGGCCACCGACAAAAAACAACCCAACCAACCCAAGCAACATCTTGAGGTTTTGCCGGTCTGCCACCACCCGCTGCCCCGCAGCGCTGCCGCCATCGCGGTTCCAGTAAAGCAGCCGTCCCAACTCTATTCCAATGTCCGTCACCATTCCCGTGACATGGGTAGTGCGAATTCTGGCACTGGAAATTTTGGTAATGAGGGCGTTTTGCAGGCCCATCAAATAGCCGAGCAAAACCACGGTACTGGAAACGAATTCGAAGCTCGTGGCCGCAAGCCTTCGGCCCACCAGAGCGAAGAGCAACAGCAACGACGCCTCAAGAAGCAAGGGAAGTGCGTAACGGCTCTCCAGATGACTACGCCGCGCCCAATTCACCATCAATGCTGTGGTGGCGGCCCCCAAGACGAACGAGACGATGGCACCCAGAGCCGTTAGCACCACGTCGTACTTCGTCAATACCAGGAAGTCTGCCATCGTCGCGACCAACCCCGACATATGCGAGGTGTAGATCTTGGTGGCCAAAAAGCCACCGGCGTTGGTCGCACCAGCCACAAAGGTGAGGTAGCGCGCCAACGCGAGGTCCGACCGCTGATGGCGATGGATGGAAGACAGGCCACGCAGATAGCGAAACATCACGCAGCCGACGCGGCAGCCTCCACCCTCACTGGCAAACCGTTCAACGCAGCGTTGCCGCTCGGGCCATCCAGAAACTGCGCGTCCGTCAGGTCGTTGTAGCTCGGGCCCACCACGGCGTTAGCACGGGTCAAGCGTGTATGGGCCAACCCGTGGCCGAAGCCGTGCGGCAAACACACCACGCCACGGCGCATATCTGCCGTGCCTTCCACTGCTACTTCAATGGCACCGACACGCGACACCACGCGCACTATCGCACCGTCCTGCAAACCGCGCGCGGCGAGGTCTTCAGGGTTCATCTGCAACGCATGCCGCGGCTTGCCCTTCACCAACCGCGGTGCGTTGTGCATCCACGAATTATTGCTGCGCACGTGGCGGCGGCCGATGAGCAGGAGATCGGCCGAAGCACCATCCGAATCGCCAGTCGCGGCACTGGCCATCGCCACGCCATCCACGCGTACCAGTTCCTCCATCAGGAACGCGGGGGCGCATTCAATAGCGCCGCTCGGTGTTTCCAGCCGGCGCAACAGCGAAGGCGCCAACGGACCCAAATCCAAGCCATGCGGTGCGGCTTCGAGCGCCTCCACGGTCAGCTTGTCTGGCCCGCGCGCCAGCGCCATGCCAATCATCAGCTTCGGCGGCGGCAAAGGCTGCCACGGCTTGCCGGCTGCGGCCGCGAAAGCAGCACCCAGTCCATTGAAGATTTCCCAGTCGCCACGCTCGTCGTCAGCGCGTTCGCGCATCGGAACGTTCAGCTTGGCCACGCGGCGCACGGCGAAGCCGTTGAATACCATGTCGTAGTGGTACTGCGTCAGGAAGGGCGCGGGCGGCAAGATGTAGTGCGCATGGCGCGTGCTTTCGTTCAGGTAGATGTCGATAGCCACATAGCATTCCAGCCCCGCCAACGCAGCATCTACGGCGCGACCATCGGGCGTGGTCAGAACGGGGTTCCCCGCGCAACTGAACAACCCGCGCACTTGGCCTTCACCCGGCGTCGTCATTTCTTCCGCCATCGCGGCCACAGGAATTTCGCCAGAGAAGCCAGTCAGGCCGCGCACGCGGCTATTCGTCTTGCCACGGTAGCCCGCCGAAGTACCGGGGCCCGTGACGGGCATGGCTGGGTCGTTCGGCAAGCTGCCGCCTACGGCGTCCAGTTGCCCCAAGTACAGCAGTACCAGTTGCAATAGCCACTGACACAACGTGCCGTGTTCTTGCGTGGAAAGACCCATGCGGCCATACACCGCTGCCTTCGGCGCGGCATAAAGCTCCTGCGCTATTCGGCGAATGTCGTCGGCCAGCAGACCCGTCCGGGCCGCAGCGTGTTCCACACTAACCCCACCGAGCCGCTGCACCGCCTCGTCGAAACCGTTCAAGCGTCCTTCATAAGCGGCCAAACGTGGCGGCCCAAGCCGCTGCAGTTCACCTAGCAGCGCGCGCAGGAGCCATAGGTCTGTGCCCGGCAGAATGGCCAGGTGCTCGCTCGCAATAGCCGCGGTTTCCGTGCGGCGTGGGTCCACCACGACCAGCTTGCCACGCGCTACCAAGGCTTTCAGGCGCTTCTCGAAGCCCGGTGCCGTCATCAGGCTCCCGTTCGAAGCTACGGGGTTGGCACCCAGCATCAGCAGGTAGTCGGTGTTGTCGATGTCCGCAATGGGAATAAGGAACTGGTGGCCGTACATGGCCCAAGCCACCAACTGGTGCGGCCACTGGTCTACGGAAGAGGCCGAAAACACATTGCGCGTCTTGAACTGACGCAGCAGCGAAGGCAGATACGCGAAGTGCCCGAAGTGGTGCACGTTCGGGTTGCCAAGATAGGACGCAAGCGCATCGGCGCCATGCGCACGCTGCACCGCGGCCAACCCCGCGCCCGCCTCCGCAAAGGCCGTCTCCCAAGAAATCTCTTCCCAGGTATTTCCGCGCCGGCGCATAGGGCGGCGCAAGCGGTCGGGGTCGTTTTCCAAGTCCAGAATGGCATTGCCCTTGGGGCAGATATGGCCACGGCTAAAGGGGTCTGCCGTATCGCCACGAATAGCCCGCAGTTCGCTGCCTGCGTAGCGCAGCTCCAGCCCGCAAATAGCCTCGCAAAGCGGGCAGGAACGGAAACGACTGGTTTCAGGCAAAGCGGACATGGCGGACTCCCCGGCAGATGCCCCCAAGCCTACTCCGCGTGGCTTGCATCGAACAGCAATTCGAAGGCTTCGACGATGACGGGCATATCGTCGGCCACTGCCAGCCCATAGGGCTCCAGCATGGCGCCCCAGTACGCGGTATGCAGGGGGCGCCACACAGCAATGTCACGTACGGGCGAACCGTCCACGGCGGTGTCTTCGTTCGTCATGTCCCCGAAGGGCACGGTATGTACGCGACGGGTACGCACCAGCAAGGTGGGCGTACCGTCGTAGTCCACCAGTACCAAACAGTCGCCTACTTGCGGTGGCGGACGTTCGCCCCGCTCCACCAGCCACGGCAACGTGAAGGTGCCAGTCTTGTCGCCCGCCCGGATGAGTTCGAAGATTTGTCGCGTGGTGGGGGCATCGAGCCCTATCCAGCGCCACTGGCAGCCACCAGCGGACTGCAACTCCGGAACCGCTTGTTGCGCACGTTCCCAGAACGCGGTGACAACCGCAGGGCTCGGTGCGGCAGGTTCCGCGGAAGCATTCGATTCGTCAGTTTGGTTGGTCTGGTCCATCTCAGTCCCTCTTGAAGCTACGTTCTCAGCCCCGCTGCCGCGTCCGCCAGTCGATGGGTGCCACCGCCGGCAGCACCCACACCCAGCCAATGACGCCCAGCACATTCAGCACGGCCACCAGCGCGAACGCCAGCCCGAACTGGCCCGTGGAGTAGACAAGAAAACCCGTGACGATGGGCGCGACCATGCCAGCCACGTTACCTGCGGCATTCTGCAGGCCTACCCAGCGGCCTGCTGCTTCGGGCCCCGCGAGAATTTGTGGAATGGCGAACAGCCCCGGGTACGAAGCACCGGCGATGATGAGAAACGCGAACAGGCAGGCTACAGAGCCCGTCTCGCCGAGCGTCATCATGCCCACCATGCACAGCACCGTGCCGGCATGGCTTAAACCCATGATGGACTTGTACACCTTCGTGGCGCTGTGGCCATTCCGCAGCCAGCGGTCCGCCAGAAAGCCCATACCGAAAGCGGCGCCAGCGTTTAGCAAGTAGCCCATGGACGCCAGCAGCGTCATCGTCTCCAGCGAGTAGCCGCGGTCCTTCACCAAGTAAAACGGCAGCCAGGAGACGATGAAGTAGTAGCCATAGTTCGAAGCGAAGTGGCCAATGGATGCGCCCCACAGCGAACGCTCGCGCAGCAGCGTGGCCAGTGTAGGCCCCGCGATACCGTCTTCCGTTTTGGCAGGCTCCGGCACCTTCGCCCGCAGCCAAGGAATAAGCCACAGCAGCGACACCAACCCGAACAGGATAAACACGGGCCGCCAGCCCAACTGAGCCATGAGCAGGCCGCCGATGAACGTCCCTACCGCCGGCCCGATGAGATATCCAAAGCTGAGGACACCGTTCGCCACGCCGAGGCGTTCCGGCGGCACGCTGGCGGCCAGCACCTTCGAAGCACAAGGGAATGCACCACTTTCGCCGATGCCGAGCACGATACGCAGCAACAGCAGCGACAGGAACCCGCCCGCGAAACCGGTGAGCAACGTGGCCACGGACCACAACGCCAGCCCAAACGCGAAAACCGACTTCGCACCAAAGCGTTCCGCCAACACACCCATGAGCGGCATGAACGGCACGTAGCCGAAATAGAACGCGGAGAAGAGGATGCCGAGTTGCGCTTCGTTGAGCCCGAGTTCGCCCTGCACCAGCGAAGCTGCCGTGGAAAGGTTCCCGCGATCCACGTAGTTGATGAACACCGCCGTGGTCACAAGCAGGACCATGCGACTGGCGTTGCGGGAATCGGTCATGGGCAACCTCTGGGGACGGGTCCGGGTGATCCTCCGCATGATACGCACAGTCCGACGTTCGAGAGATGGCACCCCATCTATCAGTCCTGTGGTGGCTAACCATAGCGACTGCGGTAGCGGCACTAACCGCACGGGTTTTACTTAATCTATCGTCATTTCCCAAACATTATGCGAAATGCTACCGTAGCCGCCGCACTGGCGTTACCAGAACGAAAAACCAAGGGGACTTATGAAATTTCCGGCGATTCTGGGAGGCCTCGGTGCGCTCCTGCTCACCAGCGTGGCTGCCGCCGCGCCTGTTTATTCCATCACCGAAATCAAGCCGCCCGTGGATTCGTTCTACGGGAGCGCCATGAATGAGTCCGGCCAAGTGGCCGGCACCGGGCCCGTGACGCCAGGTGGGCCGCCCCATGCGCTGCTTTACAGCCGCGGTGTGGTGACCGACCTCGGCACCCTGCCAGGTGCCACCTCCACGGTAGTGACGGGCATAAACCGCAAGGGTCAGGTGGTCGGGTATGCCGGCGAAGAAACAGAACCCTTTTCTGGCGAGTTTACGTCAGTTCACGGCTTCATCTATACGAATGGCTCTCTGCAGGACCTGGGAACCCTGGTCGGGGGAAACTATGTCTTTACCAAGGCGATTAACGACGATGGAACGGTGATAGGCCAAGCCTTAACAGCAGACGACACCTGCGCCCAAGCCTACTTCTACCGCAATGGCGTCATGTCGCCCATCGGCACTTGCGCAACCACCCAAGGGGCGTTTTTCATCAACAAGCGCGGCAACATCGTCGGAATTACGCCGCGCAACAGCAACGGTAGACAGCAGGGATTTTTCTCAAAAGACGGCACGTCGGTAGTAACGATAAACTGCCTAGATAATTTGCCCTGCTCCGGCCGCAGTTACACGGAACCCGCGGACCTGAATGACAAGGGCCAAGTGACGGGTTTCGCCCGTGACAGCGCCGGCGTGGAGCACCCGTACCTCTACCAAAACGGCGTCATGAAAGACCTCGGCAGCTTGGGTGGCAATGGTGGCTGGGGTTCTGCCATCAACGCTTCCGGCGAGGTCACCGGCTATTCCCTTACCGCCAAGAGTCAACACGCGTTCATCTACAAGGACGGCAAGATGCTGGACCTCGACCCGAGG
>CALPVO020000074.1 GCA_943327025.2 Janthinobacterium lividum | reverse complement strand
GCAAGCGGACATTCGCCTGAGCGGCCACGCCATGCAGTGCCGCGTCACCACCGAAGACCCGGAAAACCAGTTCATTCCGGACTACGGCCGCATCACGGCGTACCGCAGCCCCGCCGGCTTCGGCATCCGGCTCGACGCCGGCACAGCGTACTCCGGCGCCTTCATTGGCCGCTCCTACGATTCGCTGCTGGTGAAGGTGACCGCTTGGGCGCCCACCGCTGCCGAGACCATTGCACGCATGCACCGCGCGCTGTGGGAGTTCCGCATTCGCGGCGTGACCACGAACCTGCGCTTCTGCGACCAGGTCATTACGCATGCCAAGTTCGAGAACGGCGACTACACCACGCGCTTCATCGACGAAACGCCGGAGTTGTTCCACTGGCCGCGCCGCCGCGACCGCGCCACCCGCTTGCTGGCATTTCTGGGCGACGTGAGCGTGAACGGCAACCCGGAAGTGAAAGGCCGCATTCGCCCGGCGCGTCTGGCTCCGCCGCGCGCACCGAAGCTGTTGCTGCCTACGCCCGTACCCGGGAGCAAGCAGCGGTTGGATGAACTCGGGGCCGAAGGCTTCGCCGCGTGGATGCGGGCGCAGTCCGGCGTGTTGGTCACTGACACCACCATGCGCGACGCGCACCAGTCGCTGCTAGCCACGCGCGTGCGCACCCGCGACCTCACCGCCATTGCGCCGCACTACGCCAGCCTACTGCCGCAGCTGCTGTCGGTGGAATGCTGGGGTGGCGCCACCTTCGACGTCTCCATGCGCTTCCTGCGCGAATGTCCGTGGGAGCGTCTGACGCAATTGCGCGAGGCCATGCCCAATCTGCTGCTGCAGATGCTGCTGCGCTCGGCCAACGCGGTGGGCTACAAGAACTACCCGGACAACGTGGTGCGCCACTTCGTGCGTGAAGCGGCGAATGGCGGCGTGGACCTGTTCCGCGTGTTCGATTGTCTGAACTGGGTGGACAACATGCGCGTGGCCATCGATGCCGTGCGTGACACGGGCCGCTTGTGCGAGGCTGCGGTTTGCTACACCGGCAACCTCGCAGACCCGCGCGAGACCAAGTACACGCTGCGCTACTACGTCGACTTGGCGAAGCAGTTGGAGAAGGCCGGTGCGAATGTCATCGGCATCAAGGACATGGCGGGTCTTGCGCAGCCAGCGGCCATTCGCTTGCTGGTCAAGGCGCTGCGCGAAGAAACTTCGCTGCCCGTGCACTTCCACACGCACGACACCAGCGGCATTGCCAGTGCCACCGTGCTGGCCGCTGTGGAAGCGGGCGTGGATGCGGTAGATGCCGCCATGGACGCCATGAGCGGCCTGACCTCGCAGCCGAACTTGGGCTCCATCGTGGAGGCGTTGCGCCACACCGACCGTGCCACCGGGCTGGACGGGGCAAACATTCGCACCATCTCAGGCTACTGGGAGCAGGTGCGCCACACCTACGGTGCTTTCGAAAGCGACCTGCGCAGCGGTGCCAGTGAGGTGTACCTGCACGGCATGCCGGGCGGCCAGTTCACGAACCTGCGCGAGCAGGCGCGTTCGCTCGGTATTGACGAGGTGCGCTGGCCCGAAGTGGCCAATGCCTATGCTGAAGTGAACGACATGTTCGGTGACATCGTGAAGGTGACGCCGACCTCCAAGGTGGTGGGTGACCTGGCCATCATGATGGTGACCAGCGGCCTGACGCGGGCGCAAGTGGAAGACGCCGACACCGAAGTGGCCTTCCCCGAAAGCGTGGTGGAGCTGATGCATGGCGACTTGGGCCAGCCGCTGGGCGGCTTCCCGCCCGCGCTGCAGGCCAAGGTGCTGAAGGGCCGTGCGCCGTTGACGGCGCGCCCGGGCGAAAGCCTGTCGCCGCTGGACCTCGTTGAAGAACGCGCGGTAGCCGAAAAGAAGTGCGGCCGTGCGCTGAATGATGGCGAGTTCGCCAGCTACCTGATGTACCCGAAGGTATTTCTGGAGTACGCCGCGGACCGCACGAAGTTCGGCAACGTGAGCGCGCTGCCCACGCCAGCGTTCTTCTACGGCATGGAAACCGGCGACGAAGTGAGCATGGACCTCGAGCGTGGCAAGACGCTCATCGTTCGCCTAGCGGCTATCAGCGATGTGCACGAAGACGGTACGCGCACGGTGTATTTCGAGTTGAACGGCCAGCCGCGGTCGCTCCGCGTGGCAGACCGTAGCCAAGTGGCGGCGAAGCCGGCGCGCCGCAAGGCCGAAGTGACGAACGCCACGCATGTGGGCGCGCCCATGCCGGGCACCGTGGTGACCGTGCCAGTGAAGTCGGGCCAGGTGGTGACCAAGGGCGAAGTACTGGTGACGCTGGAGGCCATGAAGATGGAAACCGCCGTGCGTGCCGACCGCGACGGCACCATCGACGAGGTGCTGGTCCGCACCGGCCACGCCGTGGACGCGAAAGACCTGCTGGTAACGTTCGCTGGGGCGTAAAGAAACTTCCCGCTAGCGCACGCGCGGAGCACAATCGGGACCATGGATGGTCCCACCACTACGGCGCCCTGCGCACGTCCCCGTCGTCCTCTCGCCCTGCTGGGCACGGGGGCCCTGTTTCTCGCCACCGTCTCGCTGGCGGGGCTTGCCGACCGTACGCCCCTGTCGATTGTGCAGTTCACGCCTGACACGCGGGCCGGGGCGGACGCACGTAATGCCACGCAAGCGCAGGTGCGTTTCGATCGACCGATGGTGCAGTTCGGCGACCCGCGCGCGCCGGCGCCGCTGAATGTGGCCTGCAAGGTGGCCGGTGATGGGCGCTGGATTGACGAGCGCACGTGGGTTTACGAATTCAAGGCGGCCTTGCCCTCTGGTCTGCGCTGTAGTGCTTCGACACGCAAGGACCTGAAGGCGCTCGACGATGCAGTCATGGTGGCGCCACAGGATTTCGTGTTCGAGTCCGGTGGCCCAGTGCTGATCGGCGCTGTGCCGGGTGATGACGGGGAGTTGATCGACGGCTCGCAGGTGTTCCTGGTGCTGCCGGATGGCACCGTAGACCCCGCCAGCGTGCGTGAACACGCGCAGTGCGCTATCGAAGGGGTAGTCGAGGGCGTCGCGGTGAACTTGCTGTCGCCGGTGGAGCGCGACCGTGCCATCGCAGCCTTGGGCGAGGAGGGCGGTTACTTGGCACGCCTCACCAATCCGGCCGCACCTTGGGACGGCCCGCGAGAGGACCGCATCAAGGACATCCTGGCTCTCTCCTGCGCGCGGCCGCTGCCGGCAGGAAAATCCATGAGTCTGGTCTGGGGTCGCGGTATCCGGTCTATGGATGGCGTTGTCTATCAGTCAGAGCAGCGCCTGCGCTACCGCGTACGCGAGGACTTCAACGCCACGCTCACCTGCGACCGCATCAATCCGCGCGCCGATTGCTTGCCGCTCGGTGGCTTGCGGCTACGCTTCAGTGCGCCGGTAGCGGAGCGTCGTCTTGCCAAGGCGCGACTCGTGGATGCCAACACAGGTCTCGCCTATCCGGCCCAGTTTGAGGGCGCGCCCGCACAGGCCACCCGCGAGATGCTCGTGTTCCCAGGGCCCTTTCCGGCCAAGGCCCGGATGCGCGTGGAGCTGCCCCCGGGCCTAGTGGACGATGCCGGGCGGCCCCTTGCGAATGCCGCGAAATTCCCGCTAACGGTGCCGCTCGACGATCTGCCCCCGCTGGCGAAGTTCGGTGCTCGCTTCGGCGTACTGGAGTTGAAGGCGGCGCCGGCACTGCCACTGACGCTGCGCGGCTTGGTGGAGCCGGCTGCCCTCCTGCCGCAGGCCGTCACCAGCACTTCGGCTAGACCGCGAGTCGGCACACCGACGTCGGGTGCCTTGGCAGCGACGACCCCGCCATTGCCCGCATGGCGCGTGGCGGTCACCGACGAACTTGGCGTCATGGCTTGGCTGCGACGCTACGAAGAAGCCTATGACACCGGGGTGCCGCTGCTCACCGCTCGTGACCCGCGGGTGGCGCTAAGCATTCCGCGCGGTGATGCGCGCCTCACTGAGGTGGTGGGTGTGCCGTTGCCGCACGCCGGCCTCCATATCGTCGAAGTTCCCAGCCCGCGCCTCGGCGAACAGTTGAGTGACCGTCGCGGGAATGTCTGGCATGTCCGCACGGCTGCACTGGTCACCAACCTCGCCGTCCATTTCAAGCAGGGTGCCGACTCCTCGCTCGTCTGGGTGACGGCGCTCGATACCGCAAAGCCCGTCGCCGGTGCGGAGGTCACCATCCGCAACTGTCTCGGTGGCGTCATGTGGAAGGGTCGGACCGATGGCAGCGGCCTCGCGCGCGTCAAGGATCGGTTGCCGGAGGCCCCGGGCAATTGCAATGGTCTTTGGGGGCTCTTTGTCTTTGCGCGTCTCGGTGGCGATATCGCGTTTGTGCGCAGTACCTGGGATGACGGCATCTCGCCCTGGGACTTCGGTCTGCCTTACGCCGACACCGAACCGGCTCGCGTCGCCACGCACGCGGTGCTAGACCGCAAGCTGGTGCGCGCTGGTGAGACCGTGCACCTGAAGCTGTTTCGTCGCCAGCCAACGCAGCAGGGATTCGCGCTACCGCAGCAGCCCGCTACGTTTCTGCGCGTCCAGCATCTCGGCTCCGGGCGTGAATGGACGCAGCCCCTGGCCTTCACCGATGGCAACGCGGCCGCCGATTTCGCTGTGCCGGGTGATGCGCCGCTAGGTGATTACCGCCTCGAGGTGGGCTACAAGGTTGGCAAGTCGGAGGCGACTGAAGACGCGGGCGCGTTCGAGGTCAGCGAGTTCCGCTTGCCGGCGATGCGTGCGCGGCTGCAGTTGCCGTCCACACCGCTGATCGCGGTCAAGTCCGTGCAGGCGGACGCGATGGTCACCTATTTGGCCGGTGGTGGAGCGAGCGGCGCCCCGGTCACGGTGCGTTGGCGCGCCGAGCCTGCGTCCGTCAGCATGCCCGGCTACGAGGAGTTCAATTTCTCGGCTTCGGAGATTGCCGAAGGTGTGCGCGGTCTGTCCGCTGACTGTGAGGACTGTGGCGAGGACGGCAGCACCACGGAGGACGTCGAAGTGGCGGTGAGCACTCGCCCGCTGGCACTCGATGTGAACGGCTCGCTGCGCACCACGCTCGAGTTGACGAGGGCAACGGAAAAGCCGCAGTGGCTGGTTGCCGAGATGGATTACCCGGATGCGAACGGCCAACGCCTGACGGTGTCTGCGCGCGAGCGCTTGTGGCCAGCGGACCGCGTCATCGGGCTGCGAACGGCCCGCAGCCCGCGGCAAGGTGAGGCGTTCCCGGTCTCGGCGGTGGTGCTGGATCTGCAGGGGCGGCCTGTTGCGGGTGCTGAAGTGACTATCACGGCTTATGCGCGCACGGTCTACAGCTGGCGCAAGCGGCTGTTCGGTGGCTTTTATGGCTACGAAAATCAGCAGGAGGTGAAGCGCGCCGGAATCGTCTGCACGGCACGAACCGATGTTGCTGGTCGGCTGCGGTGTACGTCCAAGCTCGATATCCGCGACAGCGTCATCCTCGAGGCACGCACGAAGGACACGGCGGGCCGCACGGTGCGCGCCACCGAGATGCGCTGGTTGGCCGGAAGTGACGCTTGGTGGGGTGGTCACGACAGCGAACGCATGGATGTGGTTCCGGCCCAACGCCGCTATGCGCCGCGTACCCGTGCGCGGCTTGAGGCGCATCTACCGTTCCAGAGCAGTACTGCGCTCGTCACCGTGGAACGCGAGGGTGTCATTGATGCTTGGGTGATGCCGTTGTCTGCCGAACGTCCGGCCTTCGAGGTGCCGATGCGCGCCCATTACGGTCCGAATGCGTTCATCTCCGTGCTGGCAGTGCGCGGACGCGTGTCGGCCCCCGCGCCGACAGCCTTCGTCGATCTTGGTAAGCCCACCTTCCGGCTCGGCTACACGATGCTGGAGATTGGTACCGATGCCAACCGCCTGGCTGTCGACGTGAAGAGTGATGCAGCCATCTACCCGACGCGTGGCAAGGCGCGGGTGGTGGTAACCGCAAAGCGTGCCGATGGCACTCCCGCCGCCGGTGCGGAATTGGCAATGGTGGCCGTCGACGATGCCTTGCTGGAACTGGCTCCCAACGACACTTGGGATGTTGCTGCGGTTCTCACGGGTGAGCGCGCGCTGCGCGTCCATACCGCCACCGCAGCTTTGCAAGTGCAGGGAAAGCGCCACTATGGCCGCAAGGCCATGGCGGCAGGTGGAGGTGGTGGGCGTCTACCGACACGTGAGTTGTTCGACACGCTGCTGCTATGGCGAGCGAAGGTTCCGTTGGATGCGGCGGGCCAAGCGCATCTCGAGGTACCGCTGAACGATTCGCTTTCCTCGTTTACGGTCGCTGCCATCGCCCATCAGGGTGTCGACCGCTTCGGTCTCGGCAAAACGCAGATCAAGACCCACCGTGACCTCATGCTCTTCTCCGGGGCGCCGGAGGCTGTGCGCGAGGGTGACCGCGTGGAATCTACCGCCACGCTACGCAACGCCGCGAACCGCGCGCTGTTGGTGACACCGACGGCACGTGTGGTGGGAGTAGATGCCATGGGTAAGCGCACCGCCCTCATGGTGCCATCGCTGGCGGCTGTAAAGCTGGTCGCTGGCGAGGCACGTGAGGTGGTGGTCGTGGTCGATGTACCGCGTGGCCTGCGTCGACTCGAGTGGGAATGGTCCGCCAGTTCGCCCGGCGTGCCGGGCGATAGCGTGAAGACACAGGGTGCGGTGCTGCCGTGGCCGGCGGCGGCGGGCGTCCTGCAGGCGCAACTCGTGCGTGTCGACCGCTCTCTCGCGATTCCGGTGGCGGCGCCGAAGGACGCCCTTCCGGGGGTAGGTGGTATCCGGGTGCAGTTGTCGCCGAGTCTCGTCGGCGGCCTTGAGGGTGTGCGGGACTACCTGCGCGACTATCCGTTTGAATGCCTTGAGCAGAAGACTTCGCGCGCCGTTGGCCTTGGCGATACCGCGCGTTGGGAGGCGGCAATGCGCCTCTTGCCGGTGCTGCTGGATGACAGCGGCCTTGCACGGTACTGGGCTTACCCCGGTGAAGGCAGCGTGGCACTAACGGCGCAGTTGTTGTCGATCAGCGCGGCGTCGCAGTTCGCCATTCCGGAGGGCCCGCGCACGCGCATGCTGGAAGCGCTGGTGGAAATCGCTGAAGGGCGCCGCGTGCTGCCCGGCACGCGCTACGCCGGCGACAATCTGCTGCTGCGCTTGCAGGTGGTGGAGGCTTTGGCGCGTCACGGTCGGGCAACGCCGGCGATGGTCGCGGACTTGCTGCGGAACCCTGAGGCTTGGCCGACCAGTGCACTGCTCGATGCCTTGTCGATCGTGCAACGTGTGGCTGCGCCGGACGCCGCGCCTTGGCGCACGCGACTCGGTGCGATGCTTCGCAACCGCCTCATTTACAACGGTACTCGTGCTTCCTTCGGTGTGGCTAGCGAGAACATGGCCTGGTGGCTGATGGACTCGCCGGACGAAACCATGGCGCGCGCCTTGCTGCTGCTAGCGCAGGAGCCGGGCTGGGCGACCGACCTCCCGAAGCTTGCGATCGGATTGATCGGTCGTCAGCAGCGCGGTCACTGGGATACGACCGTGGCCAATGCCTGGGGTGCGGTGGCGGTACGTGACTTCGCCGCGCGCTTCGAGGCTGTGCCCGTGTCTGGCATGACCACCGCTACGTTCGCGGGTCGCACGCGTACCGATTCCACAGCCCGCGCGCTGATCGAACTGCCGTGGCCGGAAGGGGTAGCTAAAGCCGCTTCCAGTAAAGGCACGGGGACGTTGGGGATCACTCACGTCGGCACCGGTGCCCCATGGGCCACGGTTCAATCCGTCGCTGCCATCCCCTTGGCCAAGCCGTTGGTGGCGGGTTATCGGGTTAGCCGTGAAGTGACGGTGGAGCAGGCGGCGAGGCCTGGCAAGCTGACGCGTGGCGATATCCTGCGTATCACCTTACGCATCGAGGCTGCACAGGACATGGCGTGGGTGGCCATCAGCGACCCGGTACCGACGGGTGGTCTGGTGTTGGGGGGCACGGCCCGTTCGGCCGCTCCGCTGGGCAGCACTTCGGCCGCAGACAACGCTCCCACTTGGGTGGAACGCGGTCAGGGCTGGTGGCGCGGCTACTTCAACTGGCTGCCGGCGGGCAAGCACACGCTGGAGTATCGCGTGCGTTTGAACAGTGCCGGTCGCTTCCAGTTGCCAGCCACGCGAGTGGAGGCCATGTATGCCCCTGACGTGTTCGGTGCCACGCCGAACCGGGCGCTGGAGGTGGGCGCGCCGTGAGCGCGTCCCCGCGCCTGTACTGGCGGCGCTGGCTGGGTGGTGCTGCACTGCTCCTGTTGGGGGTGGTGGCCATCTCGCTGTGGCGCGTGCCGTCCTTCGCGAGCGTTCGTGCGGCCCACGTGCCTTCGGAAGCGTGGTTGCTGGACCGTCATGGCATCCCTCTCTCTGCGGTGCGTCTCGACCATCAGGTCCGTCGCTTGCCTTGGGTGAGGCTCGACGCCGTTTCATCTGCGCTGGTAGCGGCCGTAGTGGCCGCGGAAGACCAGCGGTTCGGCCAGCATCCAGGCGTGGACCCGCTCGCCGTTGGCGCCGCGCTGCGCGACGGTCTGTCCGGTCGCGGCTGGCGTGGAGCCAGCACGCTCACCATGCAACTCGCCACGCAGTTGCAGGGGCGCGCTGCCAAGGGGCGCGCACCGTTGCGTGCCAAGGTGCGGCAGGCTTGGTTAGCGCTGGGGCTCGGCTTGCGCTGGTCGCGCGAGGAGGTGCTCGAGGCCTATCTGAACACCGTTACTTGGCGTGGCGAAAGCGTCGGTCTCGCGGCGGCAACAGAGGTGTGGTTCGGCAAGGCACCGGCACAGTTGCGCGAGGACGAGGCGGTTCTGCTGGCGGCTTTGTTGCGCTCGCCGAATGCCGCACCGGCTGCCATCGCGGCACGCGCCTGCCGCATCGCCCACGCCGTCGCAGCACGCTGTACCACGCTCACGGTACTGGCGGAGCAGAGCCTACGGACGCCGCACTACGGTGCCATCGAGCCGGGCCTCGCGCCGCACCTCGCCGTGCGCTTGCTGCGGCATCCGGGCGAGCGACTGGTCTCGACGCTCGACGCACGGACGCAGCGGGTTGCCGTGGACGTGCTGCGAGGGCAGTTGCTGTCGCTTGCGATTCGGCGCGCCCGCGATGCGGCGATGATCGTCGCTGACCGACG
>CALPVO020000073.1 GCA_943327025.2 Janthinobacterium lividum | reverse complement strand
GAGTACGGCGGTTCGGACCGTTCGGTGTTCATCCAGATGCCCTCGGCGCTGGCTATTCCCATGAACATGGAAAAGTACAACTGGTACTACCACGCCGAGCCGGAGCCGGGCTTGGGCGGGCGCAGCCTGCACACCCCAAGGGGCAAGGTACTGGGCGGCTCTTCGTCCATCAATGGGCTGGTCTATATCCGCGGTAATGCCCATGACTTCGAGCGCTGGCGCGACGAAAGCGGCGCGACGGGCTGGGGCTATGCCGACGTGCTGCCTTACTTCATGAAGGCGGAAAAGCGGACGGAAGGCCCCACCGACTACCGCGGTGGCGAAGGCAAGCTGGCCACCTCGTACGGCCCTACGACGAACCCGCTGCACGCGGCGTGGCTGGAAGCGGCGCAGCAAGCCGGCTACCCGGCCACCGATGACGTGAACGGTTACCAGCAGGAAGGCTTCGGCCGTATGGACATGACCGTAGGCGGCGGCGTGCGTTGCAGCACGGCGAATGCCTACCTGCGCCCGGCCATGCGGCGCCAGAATCTCGAGGTGCGAACGAAAGCGCGCGTCTCCCGGGTGGTGTGTGCTGGTCGTCGCGCTACGGGCGTGGTCTACCTCCGTGGCAACACCGAAGTGCAGGTGCAAGCGCGTCGCGAAGTCATCTTGTGCGGCGGCCCCATCAATTCGCCGCAGTTGCTGAAGCTGTCGGGCATCGGGCCCGCCGAAGAACTTCGTGCGCTGGGGCTGCCGGTGGTGCACGACCTGCCCGGGGTGGGCGAGAACCTGCAGGACCATCTGGAGTTCTATTTCCAGGTAGCCTGCAAAGAGCCGATAACGCTCTACTCGGTGATGAATCCGTTCTCGAAGGCACTCATCGGTGCGCGCTGGCTACTGCGACGCGATGGTCTCGGTGCCACCAACCACTTTGAGACTTGCGGGTTCATTCGCAGCAAGGCGGGCATCCCGTACCCGGATATCCAGTATCACTTCCTCCCCATGGCCGTCAGCTACGACGGTTCTTCACTGGCCACGGAACATGGCTTTCAAGCGCATGTGGGGCCCATGCGTTCCAAGAGCCGCGGCTATGTGCGGTTGAAATCCGCAGACCCGCGTGACAAGCCGACCATTCGTTTCAACTACCTCTCGCACCCGGACGACCTGGAAGAGACTCGCGCTTGCGTGCGGTTGACGCGCGAGATCTTTGCGCAGCCCGCATTCGACCGGTTCCGTGGACGTGAACTGGCCCCCGGTGCCCAAGTGCAGACGGACGCAGAGATTGACGCCTTCGTGGCGCAGAAAGTCGAAAGTGCCTACCACCCCTCCTGCAGTTGCAAGATGGGTCCGGCCGCAGACCCCATGGCCGTGGTGGATATGGCAGGGCGCGTGCATGGCATGGAAGGCCTCCGCGTAGTGGACTCAAGCATCATGCCGACTATCACCAACGGCAATTTGAACGCTCCCACCATCATGATTGCCGAGAAGATGGCGGACCATATCCGCGGTCGCGAACCGTTGGCACCGTCCACCTTGCCGTTTTACCGAGCGCCGAATTGGCGCGATAGCCAGCGCTGAAATTGCGCGGAGAAGCCCTTGCCACATTGGTCCGAGCAAATCGACACTAGCGGCTACGGCCAGTCCACGCGGCGTTTTGCCGGTATGCAAATCCAGCCTTCGGTGTTTTTTCCGACCGCCATCATCGCGCTGCTGGTCATTGTCTATACGCTCATTTGGCCCGCATCTTCCGCAGCCTTGTTCAACGGCTTGCGACTGGGCGTCACCCAGCACTTCGACGGCTTCATGATGTTGGCTGGCGACTTGCTGCTGCTGTTCTGTCTTGCGGTAGCTGTGTCACCGTTGGGCCGTTTGCGTATCGGCGGCCAAAACGCGGTACCGGATTACACACTACTTGCTTGGTTCTCTATGCTGTTTGGTGCCGGCATGGGCGTGGGCCTGGTGTTCTACGGGGTGGCGGAACCCATCACGCATTTCAACAACGCGTTGGGCGCCCAAGCGGCGGTGGCAGCGCCATTGGGGGGAGCGCCCGGCGATATAGCGCGCGCTCGTGACTTGGCCATGGCGGCTACCTTGTTCGACTGGTCCTTGCACCCCTGGGCCATGTATGCGGTGGTAGGCCTTGGTCTCGCCATTTTCTGCTACGACTTCAAGATGCCGCTGTCGATTCGTTCGGCTTTCTACCCGCTGTTCGGTCGCGCAGTCTGGGGCCGCACCGGCGATGCCATCGACATCCTGGCGGTGTTCGCCACGCTGTTTGGCTTGGCCACCTCGCTCGGGTTGGGTGCGCAACAGGCCATGGCCGGTATCACCTGGCTGTATGGGGTGCCGAACACGCCGCTTTATGTGGTGGGGCTCATCGGCATCATGGCGATCGTCACCTATTTCTCGGTAGCCGGTGGCATTGAGCGCGGCATCAAGCTGCTGAGTGAAGTGAACATGTTTGTGGCGCTGGCGTTGGTCGGTTTCGTACTCGCCACAGGCCCCACGCTCCTGTTGCTCGGGCACTTGTTCGACAACACCGCCAACTACCTCAAGTGGCTACCGGCGCTGTCCAACCCGTTTGGTCGAACGGACACGGGCTTCTACGACGACTGGTCGGTCTACTACTGGGCGTGGTGGATTAGCTGGGCGCCGTTCGTGGGGCTGTTCCTGGCGCGCATTTCTCGGGGGCGTACTGTTCGCGAGTTCATGTTGGGCGGGCTGCTGGCGCCAAGCCTTCTCGGCATTTTGTGGCTCACGGTCTTTGGTGATGCCGCCATCAGCCAGTCGCTGGCCGGTGCTGCCGCCAGTTTTGTGGCGGCACCGATCGACACGCAGTTGTTCGTGCTGCTCGGGCACTTGCCTTGGGCGCATGTCACTTCGTTTGTGGCCGTGTGCCTCGTCCTTATCTTCTTTATCACCGGCTGGGATTCCGGCACGCTCGTCATCGACACGCTGACGGCGGGTGGGCGCACGGACACCTCGCTGCGCCAGAAGGTAGTGTGGCTGCTCAGCTTGGCGGGCATCGGTATCGCCTTGCTGCTTAGTGGCGGGTTGAATTCCTTGCAGGCGGGTAGCGTGGCGACGGGGCTGCCGCTGGCAGCGCTGCTGCTGCTCATGTGCTGGGGCACGTTGCAAGGCCTGCTGGTGCTGCACCGTCGTACCTGAAGGAGTCCGACCGGCGAGTCGCTGGCCCCGCCGCTGCGGGTTTGCCGTCTCGACCCGGTAGGCGGCCTACATGAATGCCGCTTACCGGTCTGGGGGTGTCGCAACTGGGCTATCGGCGCGGCCTTTCTGCCTTTACAGTGGCTATAGAACCGCTTGCAGGAAGCTCATTCAGCCATGAAAAAAATTCACGAAACAGCGCGTGCCGTCGACGTCATTCTCGAGACGGACGTGTTGGTCGTGGGCAGTGGGCCTGGCGGCTTGGCCGCAGCGCTGGCGGCAGCGCGTGCCGGCGCCAAGACGGCCCTGCTGGAGCGTAACGGCTGCTTCGGCGGCAACATTACCCAAGTGGGCGTCGAAGGCTTTGCCTGGTACCGCCACGAAAAAACCATCGACAGCGAAGGCATTGGCATCGAGTTCGAAGAACGCGCCAAAGCCATGGGCGCCGCCATGCCCGAACCGCAGTCGCTCAGCCATGCGCTGGATGCCGAGATGTTTAAGTGGGTAGCGGACGTCATGGTGGAAGAAGCCGGCGTCATGCCGTTGCTGCATCGCCTGTGCGTCGCGCCCATCATCGAAAACGGCAACCTCATCGGCGTCATCACCGAAAGCAAGGCGGGGCGTGAAGCCATCCTTGCTAAGCGCATCATCGACGCTACCGGCGATGCCGATATTGCCACGCGCGCGGGTGCCCGCGTTCACAAGACGCCTCGCGAAGAGATGATGGCGGCCTCGGTCATGTTCTCCATGAGCGGCGTGAACAAGCAGCGCTTTCTGGACGCCGTCAAGGCGGACCCGCAGACCTACCGCAGTTGGGTCGGCAACGGGGAATGGAGCATTGAAACCAGCGGCAAGGAAGACGAGATGTTCTCGCCGTTCCTGCGCAAGCCTTTCAAGCAGGCGGCGGCGAACGGCATCATTCCCGCGAACTTCAATACGATTGCAGGAACCTGGGGCACCGTCAGCGACCAGGGCGACCTGACGTATTTGAACTTGGTGTCCGTGCCCGCTATCGATGGCACCGACCCCGCAGACCTGACCCGCGGCGAAATGGAAGGCCGTGCACAGGCTATCCATGCCGTGAATGCCCTGCGCCATGCCATGCCCGGCTGCGAAATTGCCAAGCTGCGCAACTTTGGCATGACACTGGGTGTGCGCGACACGCGCAAGATAGATGCCGTTTACAACATGACGGCGCACGATGTGCGCGAGCAAGGCCGCTTCGAGGATTCCATCGGTATCTTCCCGGAATTCATCGATGGCTACGGCATCCTCATCATTCCCACCACCGGCCGGTATTTCCACGTACCGTATCGGTCCATGCTGCCGCAAGGCGTGGGCAATCTGCTGGTCACCGGCCGTGCCATCGGTGGCGACAAAACTTCCCATGCCGCGGTGCGCAACATGATGTGTTGTGCAGTCGCAGGGCAGGGCGCCGGCGTTGCCGCTGCTGTCTCATTGCAGACCGGCGAAACCTTCCAGAGCGTAGACATTCGCAAGGTTCAGGCGGAGTTGGTCCGGCAGAAAGCGCGTATCCATTAAGGGGTCGAATGCGATGACTGAGACGTTGGCCAAGTTATCTCCGTGGCGCTGGGTGGTGTTGGCGCTGGCCGCCTTGGCTATCTCCGGGCACTACTACGAATACGACGTGGTGGCGCCTTTGGTCGAGAAATTGCGTGCAGAGCGCAACTTCTCGCATACCGACATCGGCACGCTGAACGCGGTATTGAGTCTGCCCAATATCTTTTTCGCACTGTTTGCTGGCTGGGCTATTGACCGCTACACCGCTACTCGTGTCGCTTTGACTTCGGCGGTCGCCGGGTTCATTGGCGCGGCACTGACTGCTGGGGGCGGCGACTTCGTCGTGATCACCCTGGGGCGCATGCTATTTGGCATGGCCGAGACAGGCTTGTTCATGGCGTTGCTGGCCGTCTTGGCGCAGTGGTTCCCCAAGGCGGGCATCGGTATTGCGGTAACGCTGTTTCTCAGTCTTGCTCGTGTGGGCTCTTATTCGGCGGATACCTCTCCCCATTGGGCCGCCAGTCTCTACGCCAAGGGAGTTGAATATCCGCTGTGGCTGGGTGCAGGCATCACGGGCATCAGTCTGCTGGCCATTCTGGTCTATTGGTGGGTAGACAGGAAAGTAGGCCACGAAAAGGTGCTGCCAGCGGCGCCCACCCATGACCGCGCCAGCTGGTCGGATGTGCTGACCTTCAATCGTTCTTATTGGTACATCCTTGGCCTGCACGTCCTGTACGCCTCAGTTTTCTTCCCGTTCCGTAGCACGTTCGGCATTGGCTATTTCGAGAACGTGAAAGGCCTGACGAACGTCGAGGCCTCGGTGGTGAACAGCTGGGTGTTCTTCACAGCCGTGTTTGCTACTCCGTTCTTCGGCTATGTGGCAGACCGCTACGGCCGGCGTGCCACCATGATGGTATTCGGTACGCTGCTCATGACAGCAACGTTGCTGGTGCTGGTGCTTACGGATTGGAGCTTGTGGATTTCCACTGCCATGATGGGGATCAGCTTTGCGGTCGTCCCTGGCGTCATCTGGCCGTCCACCACCATGCTGGTCGAGCAACGGCGTTTGGGAACGGCGTTGGGTCTCATCAGCGTGGTGCAGAACATTGCCTTGACCGGAGCCAACCTCGCCGCTGGCAGCCTGCTGGACCTGTATGGTGCCTCGAAGGAAAATCCTGACGGCTACCTGCCGATGATGGCGTTCTTCTTCATCATCAGTCTCACGGCACTGTGGAGCGTGCTGGCGCTGTGGCGGCGCGAACAAGGGCCGGATGCCTTGGGGTTGGAAAGCATCCGCACGAAGACCTAACCTGGCCTTCGCAACGGCCAAATCACGGTCGGCCATGCGGCCGCCGTGTTGGCTTCACCTGCTAATCCCTTCAGGAAGCCCATGCTCCGCATTGCCAAGCTCGAGACCTTCGCCGACGAATTTGTCTGCTTCGTGAAGCTGACAACGGAGGCTGGCAATACCGGTTGGGGGCAGACTTCTACCTATAACGCGGACATCACGGCCCAAGTGTTCCACCGGCAGGTGGCGCCTTGGGCGTTGGGCGCGGATGCACTCGAGGTTCTGCCGCTGGTTCAGCGCATAGAAGAGCGCGAACACAAATACCCCGGCAGCTATCGTTGCCGCGCTCTGGCGGGGCTCGACACGGCCATGTGGGACCTGCGTGGCAAGCTGGAAGGCAAGCCGGTGGTGGAGCTGCTGGGCGGCAAGCCCGGAAGGCTGCGTGCCTACGCGTCTTCCATGAAGCGCGACATTACACCGCAGGATGAAGCGGCTCGTCTGGCGCGATTGCGTGACGAACAGGGCTTTGATGCCTTCAAGTGGCGTGTGGCCGCGGAGTGCGGCCGCGACGTGGATGAATGGCCGGGCCGCACCGAAGAAGTCATTCCGACCGTATCACGCGCTCTTGGTGATGGCGTCGCCAAGCTGGTCGACGCCAACAGTGGTTTTTCCGTAAAGCGAGCCATCGAAGTGGGTCGCCTGCTTGAAGCCAACGGCATTAGTCACTTCGAAGAGCCCGTGCCTTACTGGCAGCTGGAGCAAACCCGCGAAGTGACAGCGGCACTGGACTTGGACGTGACGGGCGGCGAACAAGACTGGGACCTCGCCACCTGGCAGCGCATGCTGGCCATGCGTGCCGTGGATATTGTGCAGCCGGACGTGATGTACATGGGTGGTCTTTCGAAGACCTTGCTGGTGGCTGACATGGCGGCCCAACACGGCCTGCCATGCACGCCGCACAGCGCCAACCTTTCGCTCGTCACCATTTGCACCATGCACTTGCTGGGAGCCATCCCGAATGCTGGCAAGTATCTCGAGTTTTCCATCGAAGGTGCCGACTACTACCCCTGGCAACAGGAGCTGTTCCTCGGCGACCCGTACCACGTCGACAGTGGCTGCCTCAGCATTCCTTCGGCGCCAGGCTGGGGTGTGGACATCAACCCCGCGTGGCTGGCCAAGGCCACCTACCAGTGCAGTGAGTGGCAAAGTTGAACGAGCCTATGGATTGCGACCTGCTGGTAGTGGGTGGCGGTATTAACGGTGCTGGCATCGCGCGTGATGCTGCCGGCCGTGGGTTGAAGGTGGTGTTGTGCGAACAGCACGACTTGGCGGCGCATACGTCTTCGGCCAGCACCAAGCTCATTCATGGCGGCCTGCGTTACTTGGAGTACTACGAGTTCGGGCTGGTGCAGAAGGCACTGGCGGAACGAGAAGTGTTGCTGGCTGCGGCGCCGCATATTCTCTGGCCGCTGCGGTTTGTCATGCCGCACGAACCGCACTTGCGTCCGGCATGGATGATTCGCATTGGCTTGTTCCTTTACGACCACTTGGCACGACGCAAGCGCTTGCCGGGCTCGCGGGCAGTGAAGCTGGCGCGGCATGCGTCCGGCGAACCGCTGCAGCCGCAATTCAAGACGGGCTTTGTGTATTCCGATGTGTGGGTGGATGACGCGCGACTGGTGGTGCTTAACGCTGTCGATGCGGCCGCCCATGGCGCCACAGTGCTGACACGCACGCGGTGCACGAAGCTGCAGCGGACGGGAAATGGTACTGCTGGGCCGAAGGGCACTCCCGCCGCTGGCGCCTTGGCTTCGCGCTGGCAGGCCACCTTGCTGTCCGCCGACGGTACCGAACGTACGGTGAACGCTGGCGCCGTGGTGAACGCTGCCGGCCCATGGGCGCAGCACTTTGTGGAGCAAGCCTTCCACGCCGAGCCCGGTGCCTCCGTTCGCTTGGTGAAGGGCAGCCACATCATCGTGCCGAAGCTCTTCGACCACGACTACGCCTACATCTTCCAGAACAGCGACCGCCGCATCGTCTTCGCCATTCCGTACGAGCAGGACTTCACGCTCATCGGCACCACCGATGTCGACTACCGCGGCGACCCGGCGCAGGTGGCGATTGATGCCGACGAAGTAGCCTACTTGTGCGCTCTGGCCACGAAGTACTTCAAGCAGTCAGTATCGCCAGCTGAGGTCGTCCATACCTATTCCGGCGTGCGCCCGCTCATGGGCAGCGAGGAAGAAGAAGCCGCGGGCGTCACGCGCGACTACCACCTCGTGCTCGATGCTGAAGGTGCGCCGCTGCTGAATGTCATTGGCGGGAAGATCACTACCTTCCGCAGACTGGCGGAAGATGCGCTGGAGAAGCTGGCGCCGTTCTTCCCTGCGGCTACCGGCCCCTGGACGCGCGAAGCCACGCTGCCCGGCGGCGATGTGCCCGGTGGAGATATGGACGCTTGGCGCGCCGCCTTGCGGTTGCAGTTTCCAAAGCTGCCGCCCACGCTCACCGACCGTTGGGCCCGCTGCTATGGCACGCGTTTTCCTGCGGCACCGCCCGCCACCGAAGGCGCTGGCGACTATGGGCTGGGCGAAGAAGTGCTTCCCGGGCTTTATGCCGCGGAAGTTGAGTATTTGCGTCGAGAAGAGTGGGCGGTGACCGCCGAAGACATTCTGTGGCGTCGTACCAAGCTGGGCCTGCATGTGCCGGCAGGCAGCGCCGACGTGCTGCAAGCCTGGCTGGCGCGTCGCGCGGGGTAGGAATAGCGGGCCGGGAGTTAGCCGGCTTCTGCTTCCCAGTTCTCTATGCGAAGACCGGGAACGCGCGTGAATTCGCGCACATTGGCCGTGACGAGGGTGACCCCTTCGCTTAGGGCGTGGGCGGCAATGAGTAAGTCCATGGCCCCGATCGGCGTGCCCGCGGCCTCCAAGGTGGCGCGCAGTTTTCCGTAGATCTCCGGGAAACCCGGGCTCAACGGCAGCACTTCCAAGGCATTTAGCGTTTTGCGGACGCGCTCGTTCAGTGCCGCGGAGTTGCGCTTCTCCAGGCCGAAGCGCACTTCGCACAAGACGATTGGGCTGGTCACCACGGCACCCTTAGGCAAGCTCAGGATTCGTTGGCGTACTGCCCCGGAAGATCGACGGACCAATGACGACAATGCGTTCGTATCCAACAGATAGCGATGCATGACGACGCCCTAGAACGAGACCGGTTCAGGCGATTCATCCGGGAACTCGGGAATGTCCTCTTCGAGCGGAGGCTCCGTCTCCCAGGCACGGATGAGTTCGTGCAGGGACGCAGCCTCTACGGGTTCGAGAATGAGCCGGTCGCCTTCCCGCCGCAATCGGGCCTCCGTGCCTGGCAATTCGAATTC
>CALPVO020000072.1 GCA_943327025.2 Janthinobacterium lividum | reverse complement strand
GCCAGCTCGCTGCCGCTGGTGAACGACACCGTCAAGAACGATCCGGGCATTTATCCGGACGCCGCGACGCGTGCCAAGTTGCACGCCCACTTGGCCGAAAGCCAGGAGTACAGCCGCGAAGCCAACCGCGCCTGGACCCGGGTGCGCACCGGCAAGTGAGGTGAGTGCGCGGGCGGCGTAGGCCGCCCGCGTTGTCTCCGGGCCCCGCCGCCCGGTCCGGGAAGCGGGCCGGGTGCAACGAGTGGGCCCGGCGCCGGGGGTTTCACTACAACGACCAGAGGGTCGCTGCCGCAAACGGCAGCGGAAGCCGCACATGGCCTATACGCGTCCTGACGAGAAACTCAAACCCTGGCAGGACCCGCAAGCGGTGCCGTATGTGCGCATCGAGCGCGTCACCAAGCGGTTCGGTGATTTTGTCGCCGTCAATCAGGTGAGCCTCGACATCTACCAAGGCGAGGCCTTCTGTTTGCTGGGTGCCTCGGGCTGCGGCAAGACCACGTTGCTGCGCATGCTGGCCGGTTTTGAGGACCCTTCCGAAGGTCGCTTGTTCATCGACGGCCAGGATATGACGGGCATTCCGCCCTACGAACGGCCCGTGAACATGATGTTCCAGTCGTACGCGCTGTTCCCGCACATGTCCGTCGAAGACAACGTCGCCTTCGGCCTGAAGCAGGACGGTGTGCCCAAGGCGGAACGCCAGCAGCGCGTTGCGGACATGCTGAAGCTGGTGGCGCTCGATGGCTACGGCAAACGCAGGCCGCAGCAGTTGTCCGGTGGTCAACGGCAGCGTGTGGCGCTGGCCCGTTCATTGGTAAAGCGGCCGAAGCTGCTGCTGCTCGACGAGCCCCTCGGTGCTCTCGACAAGAAGCTGCGCGAGAACACACAGTTCGAACTCATCAATTTGCAGGAAAAGCTCGGCGTCACTTTCGTCATCGTCACGCATGATCAGGAAGAAGCCATGACGCTCGCTTCCCGCATCGGCGTCATGAATCACGGGCGTATTCTGCAGACGGGGACGCCGTCCGATATTTACGAATACCCCACCTCGAAGTACGTGGCGGACTTCATCGGCTCCGTGAATATGTTCGAGGGCCGCCTGGTCGAAGACGAGCCCGACTATGTGCGGATCGAGTCCCCTGAACTGGGAGGCACGGTCTACGTAGACCACGGCGTTTCGAGTGCGCCTGACGCCAAGGTCTGGGTGGCAGTGCGTCCGGAAAAGGTCCGTTTGGACCGCGAGCGGCCGGACCAACCGGACAACGTGTTCAGCGGCATAGTGAAGGAAATTGCTTACCTCGGCGATGTCTCGCGCTACCTCGTGGCGCTGGACAGCGGCAAGTTGGTGCGCGTTACGCAGCCGAATACGGACCGGCGCGATGACCGCGTTACCTGGGAAGAGCGGGTGTGGGTGTCCTGGAGCCCGGGCGCCAACGTGGTGGTGACCCAGTAATGTCTCGCGTGGCACAGCCCAACCTCGGGCAGGTGCTCTCCGGCCTGCTGCAAGCGCTGCTGGGCTGGGCGCCCGTGCGCGCGGCGCAGGGGCGCCTGAAAGACTGGGGTGTGACGGGCCGTATGGCGGTGACCGCCGTGCCCTATCTCTGGCTGCTGGTGTTTTTCCTCGTTCCGTTCTTCATTGTCCTGAAGATTTCGTTCTCGTCCGTCGAAATCGCCATGCCGCCGTTTGCGCCGCTCATTCAGTGGGCGGACGACAAGGTCATGCTCATTCGGCTGAACCTGGGCAATTACCAGTTTTTGTGGGAAGACGAACTCTACAGTTCGGCCCTGCTGAATTCGCTGAAAATGGCAGGGGTGTCCACGACCTTGGCACTGCTGGTGGGCTACCCCATGGCTTATGGCATTGCCCGCAGCAGCCGCGAGTGGCGCAACATTTTGCTCATGCTGGTCATGCTGCCGTTCTGGACCAGCTTTCTGCTGCGCGTCTATGCATGGATTGGTTTGCTTGGCATCAACAGCCCCATCAACCAGATGCTCTTGGCATTGGGGCTCATTGATGAGCCCGTGTCGCTGCTGCAGACCGATTGGGCCGTCTATATCGGCATTGTCTACAGCTACCTGCCATTCATGGTGCTGCCGCTCTATACCGCCATTGAAAAGCTGGACGGCACGTTGCTCGAGGCCGCTGCCGACCTAGGCTGTCGGCCCACTCGTGCTTTCTTCAATATCACCCTGCCTCTAACCAAGGAAGGCATCGTCGCTGGTTGCATGCTTGTGTTCATTCCCGCCACGGGCGAGTTCGTCATTCCTGCACTGCTCGGCGGTCCGGATTCACTCATGATCGGCCGTGTGTTGTGGGAAGAGTTTTTCAACAACCGTGATTGGCCCGTGGCCAGTGCCGTGGCCATTTTGCTGCTGTTGTTGCTGGTCGGCCCCATCATGCTTTACCAACGCGCACAGCAAGCGGCCGGAGGAGCGCACCGATGAACCAGCGTCGCTCGTTCTTCGTGCTGACGGCGATGGCTTTCGGCTTCGCCTTCCTTTACGTCCCTATCTTGTCGATGGTGGTGTACTCGTTCAACAATTCCAAGCTCGTCACGGTGTGGGACTCGGCGAACTCGCCGACCATCAAGTGGTACGTAGCCCTGTTGGGCGACACGCAGGTGTTGGATGCAGCCAAGCTCAGCTTGAAGATTGCCGCGATGAATGCCACCGGCGCCGTCATTCTTGGCACGCTCGCGGGTCTTGCTCTCGCGCGCTTCGGTCGTTTTAAAGGCCGTACGCTTCTCACAGGGCTCACTACGGCGCCGATGGTTATGCCCGAGGTCATCACGGGTTTGGCCATGCTGCTACTGTTCGTGGCGATGCAGTCCTTGGTGGGATGGCCGGAAGGGCGCGGTGTTACCACCATTACCATCGCGCACATCACCTTCTCCATGGCCTATGTCACGGTGGTCATCCAGTCGCGCTTGCTTACGCTGGATGAATCGCTGGAGGAAGCTGCCATGGATCTCGGCGCGCGGCCAGCCAAGGTGTTTTTTGTCATCACCTTGCCCATCATCTTCCCGGCCATTCTTTCCGGTTGGCTGCTCGCCTTCACCTTGTCCTGGGACGACCTCGTCATCACCAGCTTCGTGTCCGGCCCCGGTTCCACTACCCTGCCGCAACTCATCTTCTCCAAGGTGCGCCTTGGGGTGAATCCGTCCATCAACGCGCTGGCGACCGTGATGGTGTTGCTGGTGGCGGTGTGTATTGTTTTCGCTGGTATCTGGATGCAGCGTCAGGAAAAGAAGCGTCAACGCGACATGCAACTGGCGTTGGCGGCGAACCAGGAGGGTGAATGAGCGTTTGCATTGGCATTGACGTCGGCGGTTCTTCCATCAAGGCGGCAGTAGTCGACCTGGAGGCGGGCGAACTCGTGGGCGAGGCGGCTTCTTGCCCGACCCCGGCTCCCGCGACGTTGTTGGCAGTAGGAACGGCTATCGGTGGTTTGGTCACCGCGCTAGAAGCCGGAACCGGGCACTCCCATGGCAGTTTGCCTGTGGGCATTGCGGTGCCGTCTGTGGTGCGCCAAGGCATTACGCATACTGCAGCGAATATCGATGCGGGTTGGGTGCGTGCCGATGCGCGTAGTGCGCTATCCCGCGAGGTGGGGCGCCCGGTAGCGCTGCTGAACGATGGTGATGCCGCCGGCCTCGCCGAAATGCGGTTGGGCGCCGGGCGCGGACAGCATGGCACGGTGCTCTGCCTGACTTTCGGTACTGGCATCGGCAGTGCGCTGTTCGTGAATGGCCAACTCATGGCCAACACGGAGCTTGGGCATCTCGAGATGGGCGGTGCCGAGGCGGAGCACATTGCGTCCGGTCGCGCGCGGCGCGAGCGCGGATTGGACTGGCCGGCATGGTCGGCGGAAGCCAGCCGCGTGCTCACCACTTTCCATGCCTTGCTCTGGCCGGAGCTCATCGTGATGGGCGGTGGTTTGTCGGACCAGTGGGACCAGTTCGGACACCTGCTGCAGGTGCCATGCAGTGTCGTTCCCGCGGGCTGCCGGCAGCATGCCGGCGTTATCGGGGCGGCCTTGGCCGCCGCCGAGGGACTCGCCCCCTAGTCGTTGTGCCTGCAGCTCGGCCTTGCGGGCTGTAGCCTCAAGGCGTCCATGGCTGCAGCTTCAGTGCTTCGCGCCCTGCACTTCGGCAGCGGTCACGGCGGGCTTTATCCCCAGTGCCGGGTAAATCTCTGCGGGGAAATAACCCGCGCCAGCCTTCATCACCATGCGCATGCGGCGCAGGGCGCTGATGTCTTGTAGCGGGTTGCCATCTACCAGCACGAGATCGGCGGAATAGCCGGTCTCCACGGCGCCTAACGACTGCTCCAGCCGCAAGACGCGCGCGCTGCCGAGGGTAGCGTGCTGCAGCACGCGGCTGGCAGGGATGCCCGCTTGCACCCACAGTTCCAGTTCGCGGTGCAGGTAAAAGCCTTCCAGTGAATCGGTGCCCGGCACCAGTGGCACTCCCGCGCGGTCGAGGCGCACCAACAAATCCAACATCTTCTGCCAACTGGCTCGGTAGTGGCCCAACACGGCAGGGGTCAGTTCCATCTCGGGTTGCAGCAGTGACCGACGCAACGTCGCCGGTAGCCGTTCGAGTGCCGGTGCCATGACTCGCGAGCTTTCCCCCGGGGCTTGGTTGAAGCTGTCTTCGAAGCAGGCCAAGGTCGGGTCTACCACGGTGCCACGTCGGGCCAATTCCTGAATGAACGTCTGCACGGGTGCGCTATCGAGGTCGAGTTGCCAAGCGCGTTCGCCCACCATGGTGAAGCGGGCGTTGGTGCGCGTGTCTTCTTCGGGACTGGCCACGAAGTTCAGGAACAACATGTTCAGATGGTTCAGTTCGTCGTAGCCCTGCGTAATGACCCGCGCCGCGGTGGTGAAGGCGGGAACATGACCACTCACCTGTAGCCCACGTTCGTGCGCACGCGCAGCCACCGGCGCAATCCATTCCGGGTTAATCGAACTGTAGAGCTTCACTTGCTGGTAGCCATGAGCGGCAAAGAAATCCACCGCTGCAAACGCTTCGGGAAGGCTCGCTACCGTTTTGCCACCGCTCGCGGTGTAGGGGCTCGCGCCATCCATGAAGCCAGCACGCCATAGGCGCGGCCCGAGCCAAGTGCCGTTGTCATAGCGCGCTTCCTGCAGCAGGATCGAGTCGTGGTCATTGCCCAAGTCGCGTGCGGTGGTGACGCCGCCCGCGAGTTGCAGTGCGCCGCTCCAGGGTGTGCCATGGGTGTGCAAGTCGAATAGCGCCGGCAGTAGCGTTTGGCCAGTGCCATCGATTGTCAGGGCGTTGGCTGGCAGCGGTACGTCGTCTGGCTGCAGGGTGGAGATACGTCCGCGGAACACGATGACGGTCTGCGGTGCCGACAGCTTGCCTTGCCGCGAATCGAATACCTGCACGTGTCGGAAGGCGACGGGTTGGGTGTAAGTGTGCTTGGCGTTACTCGCTAACTTCGCGAGCACCACCTCGTCCGCCGCTTGCTGCCGTGCTGCCAATGCCGGTGCCGCCGTTTCCCAGCCTTCACGCACCACGCCGTAAAGACCATCGGCCATGTCTAGATTGGCGAACAGTGCGCCGGTCGTGTCCAGCCACAAGTAGCTTGGGGTCAGACCGAGCCCGGTCACCGCATGGAGCGTAACGCTGAGTTTCTGCCCTGCGGTGTTCGCTACGCTCATTGATTCGATCGTAGCGACGCTGAGTTCTCCGGCCGGCAATAAGCTGAGGCGGCTGCCACGGCGCAGCGCGGCGCGGACGAGGGCAGCCAGATAGTCAGGTGTGTAGACCATGGGTAGATAGGCCGGTGATGCCGCCTCACCGTTCCTACCGCCTGGTAGGTGCGCTTGTCCCTCGTCACCCACTGTCTTCCAATGGGCTTTTTGACCGGTACGGCGGAACACTTCGTTGGCGCGACTGCCAAAGGTGGTAGTGCCGGTGATCTTCCAGCGGTCCGGTACGCCGTCTGCCCCTGCGTGCCACTGCGCCTGCAGTTTGGGGCCGCGTCCGTTGTCCAGATAGGCGTACTGGCTCGCCACCTCGCCCTGCGCCGTCACCGTGGCGACGAGGCTGCCCCCGGCCACCGTCCCCGCCAGCCAAGTCCAGCGTCCTGGGGTTTCGGCATTGGCTGAGTTCGCTACCAGTAACAGCAGACCGAAGACAGAGGCGAGTAAGCGCACGGATTTCTCCTCGCAGTAAATGGCGTAGCCCGCGGGTCGTCCACGGGAAGTCGACTGGTAGCCTACGGGCAGGGGAGCGAAAGGTTTCGCCCGACCCTGAACTGAGGCCCATTGTATGCTTGCTGCATGAGCACCCCCCGCAGGCCCCGTACCCTCGTCACCCACCCCCCGGCCATCGAACTGCCTCCTGGCAACCGGCCGTTGGTGGCGCCCATCTATCAGTCCGTGAAATTCGAGACGGAAACGGTCGACGATTTGCTCGCGATGTTGCGCGGAGAGGTGAAGGGTTTTTTCTATAGCCGCGGCAAAAACCCCACCACGCGACAATTGGAACTGACGCTGGCGCAGTTGCAGGGCCGCGAGGATGCCGTAGTCGTTGGGTCTGGTATGGCTGCCGTCTCGTTGCCGCTGTATGGCTTGCTGTCGGCGGGCGACCACGTGGTCAGCTTCATTGAAAGCTATGCGCCGACGCGGCAGGCCTTGAAGGGGCCGCTGACGCGCTATGGCGTCACGCATACCCTACTGCCGGTGGGCGACCACGCGGCGCTCGAGGCGGTTTTGGCGGCGCGCCCCGTGAAGTTGGTGCAGTTTGAAAGCCCCACCAACCCCATGCTGCGCATCGCGGATGTGGAGCGCATCTGCGCCTTGTGCCGCCAATACGGTGCGCTTTCGGTCATGGACAACACGTTTGCCGGGTTCCACCAGTACGGCCAGTACCCGGTGGACTTGTTCGTTCATTCGCTCACGAAGTATGCGAGTGGCCACGGTGACGTGCTGGCCGGCGCAGTCATCGGCTCTGCCGCTATGGTGCAAAAACTGCGGACCGAATCCGTGCTCATCGGTTGCACGCTGGACCCGCATGCCGCGTTTCTGGTGCAGCGCGGCTTGAAAACGTATTTCGTGCGCTATCAGGCGCAGTGCCGCACCGCTCACGAACTCTCGGCGTGGCTCGAGCAGCAGCCGGGTGTCAGTCGGGTTGTTTATCCGGGCCTCGAGAGCCACCCCCAACAGGCGCTAGCCGCTGCGCAGCAGCAGGACTTCGGCACCCTTAATTGCGTGGAATTGGCGGGGGGGCTGGCGGCGGCAACGCGCTTTGCCGAAGCGCTGGAGCTGTTCGCCATGACGGCGAGCCTCGGCAGCGTCGACAGTTTGGTGAACCCGCCACCGTTCATGAAGCCGCTGGACCTATCGCCGGAACAACTGGCTATCTCGGGCATCACCCCGGGTATGGTGCGGTTGTCGTTCGGGCTGGAGGATGTCGAGGACTTGCGCGCAGACTTGGCGCAGGCTCTGGCCGCGGTAAATGGCTGAGGCGATGGTTGCTGTTGCGGCAGCTGCTGCCCGCAGCGCGAGCGGTCAGTCAGGCTTCGTCTAGCACAGCCAGACGATAGCCTTCGCCATGGACGGTGTGCAGCAACTTGCGGTCGAAGGGCTTGTCGACGGCAACGCGGAGCGCGTACATGTGCGCGCGCAGTACATCGCCTGTGGGTGGCGAGTCGCCCCAAAGAGCGGCTTCCAACTCTTGCCGAGTGACCACCCGCTGGGTGTTTTGCAGCAAAATTTGCAGGATGCGGCGGGTGCTCGGGTTGAGCCGCAGCACTTGTCCTGACCGTTCGGCTACCAAGGTTGCCGGGTCGAAGGTCAGGTCTGCCACTTGCAGCAGTTCAGGCGCGGCATTCGGTGCGGGTTGGACGCGTCGGAGCAAGGCCCGAACGCGTGCCTCGAGTTCTGCCAGCGCGAAGGGCTTGACCAGGTAGTCGTCGGCGCCGGCATCCAGCCCGGCCACGCGGTCCGCGACGCTGTCGCGGGCGGTGAGCATGAGGATGGGCAGTTGTTCCAGCCCTTCCTGACGCAAGGAACGGCACACGCTGAGCCCGTCTAGTCGTGGCAACATGACATCTAGAATGAGCATGTCGAAGTGCCCGTTGCGCGCGGCGCTGAAGGCGGTTTCGCCGTCCGCGCACAATTGCACTTCGTGCCCAAGCCCCGCAAGGTGGTCGGCCACATTGGCGGCGAGGTCGGCTTGGTCTTCAACGAGCAATAGTCGCATACGATGATTCTAGCCCGATTAGGGGATGTCCGTACAACCGGACTACCCCAAAGTACAATAGGCCATTGGTTGAGGAGCCCCGCATGACCGTTACCCGCCACGTTTCGCCCGCCCGCCAGGGGTTTCGCATGCCTGCGGAGTACTCCCGCCATGCCGGCTGCTGGATGCTGTGGCCGGAGCGTCCGGACAATTGGCGGCTAGGTGCCAAGCCTGCCCAGGCGGCCTTTACGGCGGTTGCCACGGCCATTAGCGCCAGTGAAACCGTCCGGGTGGGCGTTTCCGCGCGGCAATATGCCAACGCCCGGGCGCAGTTGCCGGCCGCGGTACGGGTGGTGGAAGTCTCCAGCAACGACGCCTGGATGCGCGATGTCGGGCCCACCATCGTGGTGGACGACAAGGGCCGTCGGCGGGGCATCGACTGGCAGTTCAACGCCTGGGGTGGGCTGAACGGCGGGCTGTACTTCCCTTGGGACCTCGACGCCGCGGTGGCGCAGAAGGTCTGCGAAGTCGAAGGCATCGATCGCTACCGGCCGGATTTCATTCTGGAAGGCGGGGCTATTCACGTGGACGGGAAGGGCACCTTGCTGGTTACCGAACAGTGCTTGCTGAACCCCAATCGCAACCCAGGTATGTCCCGCGAGGACTACGAGGCCCAACTGCGTGCATGGCTCGGTGTGGAGACCGTGGTGTGGTTGGGCGAAGGGGTGTTCATGGACGAGACCGACGGCCATGTCGATAACCTCGCCTGCTTTACTGCTCCGGGTGAAGTGGCGCTAACCTGGACCGACGACCGCCGTGACCCCATGTATCCGATCGTTCGCGACGCCGAAGCGCGCCTGCGCGCGGCGCGTGATGCGCGTGGCCGGAAGTTCAAGTTACACAAGCTGGTGCAGCCCGGTCCGCTGCACATGACGGCCGAGGAGGCCCGCGGGGTGGATACCTGCCAAGGCACCAAGCCGCGTCAGGCGGGGGAGCGCCTGGCGGCGAGCTACGTGAACTTCTACATTGCGAACCGGCACGTGGTGATGCCCTTGTTGGATGCGAAGCGCGATGCGGCGGCAGCGGCGGTGCTGAAGCGCTGCTTCCCCACCCGCACGGTGGTGGGGGTGCCGGCGCGAGAGATACTGCTCGGCGGCGGCAACATCCACTGCATCACGCAGCAAGTACCGGCTGGCAAGTAAGGCCCGCCGCGTTCTGCGCGGCGGCGTCG
>CALPVO020000071.1 GCA_943327025.2 Janthinobacterium lividum | reverse complement strand
GGCCACTTGGCCATTGATGTCGACCGTCTTCAGGTCGTAGCCGGCCTTGGCCGCTGCCAGTGCGTGGCCCGTCCGGGCCTGCATCTCGTGCGGCATGGGGCTGAGGATAGCGAACATCTCGGCAATGGCCTGCGCGTTGTAGAGCTGCGGCTTGCCAGTCGTCACCCAGTTCGGGCAGAACGTCGAAGTAGCGCCAAAACGCGGTTCAGCACGGATTTGCGCACAGGGGTCGAGGTCAACCTTGGCACCGATGACAAAGTCGATGTCGTAGCGGATACGGAAAATGTTTCCACCTGCCGGACCCTGGTTGGGCGCACCTAGCGCGGCCACCAAACCGCAATTGCCGGCACCCGCAGCGGTATCGCAACCGGCTACCGAGGCAAACGGCTTCTCATGCTTGGTGCCGGTAATGGGGTCGTAGTGGAGCGTCCACCACAGAATGTCCGGCGGCAGCGTGGAGAAGCCGATGAGCAGCGAGCGCGCACGGAAGTTCTGGAAGGACGGGCCTTCCACGAATACCTCTGCAGGCATGAAGTAGTCCGGCTGCGTCAGGTTACTGCGCGTACCCAACGCCGTATGCACCGTGGAGGTGTGGAACGACAGGAAACGCACGCGGTTAGCGTTGGCGTCCACGATAGTTTCCCAGTTGCCCTCCACCTCGATGTTGTCACCCACCTGAATGGGCGCGAAACGGCGCGCGTCCGCTACGACAAAGTCCGGCGTACGGTTCGTGCTGGGGCAGAGCGTGTCGCCTGTACCATCGGCATTACCCTGAAACGCCGTGCCGGAAACCGCCGGCGAGAAGTCGAAGGTGTTGGCCGTACCCATCTGCGGCAAACCGCCACCCGGTGTCAGTGCGCCCCACGCCGCGCGCGGCGCAGTGCTGGGAAGGCACATCGGGAAGCCATTCACGGACGTATTGGTGTAGTTGTCGGTATCGAGGCCGAAGCGCGCATCCGGGCTGCAGTTGTCGACACCGGCCGCACAGCCCAACCCCATCTGGATGGTATGGCGCGAGCTAGGGTCGTTCATGCGGGCCAGGGTGCCGCCCACATCGACGCCCGGTTCGCCGTCAATGCGTATGTAGCCGTCGGTGTGGTTGATGAACGTGACCTTGCCGGTCACCCACTCTGCACCCTTGGCGATTAGCACGTCGCCGGCAATGATGTTGCCGGCATTGGTGCGGTTGGCCGTCAGTGTGGCGATACCGCCCGTACCGGAAACATTGCAGGTATCGCCCTTGGCGAGGCCCGTTTCACCGCGCGACTTGCACGGCTCCGGGGCTTGGTCCACGAGCTGCCACAACGTGAGGCGGTTGGCCGGCAGGTCCAGCAGCAGATTCTTCGGCAGGATGACCGTCTGGCCACCCACCACAATCTTGCCACCAGTCCAATAGTCGGCCGGGTTGTCGAGCGTGATGCGCTCTATTTCACCGGCAATCTGCGCCTGCGTAGGAACAGCATTCGCCGTTCCCGCAGCGAGGCCACCGACCAGCACTGCGGCCAGTACGGCCGCCAGCTGCGTGGTCGCGGCGCTCTTGGTTGTCGTTACGGACTTCATTTGAAACCCCTTAAAAACTTGCATTGGATACTTGTTCGGAAGTGGCCGGCAGCTTGCGCCGCCGGCTTGGCTTTGGTTACTTGATCTGCATCGGGATGAGGATGCTGCCGCCGCCCGGCGAGGTGACAGTCACCCAAGTGCCGACGGGTGCGTCTGCCGTGCCAGTGCCCTTGGTCGGAACCGCAGAGGTACCAACGTTGAGTGCGATGCCGCACTTGGTGACGTTCGGCGCGCTCAGGCCCGGGTTGCAGTTCGCAGCCGGAATCAGTGCAGTGCCGAGGTTCAGCACTTCCGTCTTGGTCTGCGTCCAGGTGTTGCCACCGTCCGGGAACGTTGCCGTGAGGCTGACGAGGGCCACCGCGTTGGAGTTCATCCACACCGTCACCTTCTTGGTGCTGGCGGTGTAGATGGCCGCAGCGCGCAGCGCGTCGGCATTCACCGTCACCGTCACATCAGCGGTGCCCGTCAGGCCCACGCTGTCGGTCACCGTCACTCGGAAAACCAGGTTGCCCGGCGTACCAGGAGCCGCGAACGAGATGGTCGAGCCCGCCGTACCAGACAACGACACGGTGGTACCCGAAACCTGCGTCCAGCGGTAGCTGAGGTTGCCAACACCCGAACCACTCGCCGTCACGGTGGTGAACGAACGACCCGACGTGGTCTTGTTGGCCACCGTCACGGTCGGGTTGACCGGGTTGATGGTTACCGTCACGTCCTTGGTAGCTGTCTTGTAGCCGTTGTTCACTGTGAGGCGAACCACTGCCGTCGACTGCGTCGCCACCGCCGGAGCCGTGAAGCTCGCATTGGCACTGGTAGCATTCGTGATGTTGAACGTCGGGCCGCTGACGCGGGTCCAGCTGTAGGTCAAGCCCAGCACCAGCGGTGCGTTGGTGTCTGCACTGCCGTTAGCGGACAAAGCCACCGAGCTACCAGCACCCAAGGTCGTCGGCGTCGCGGCGGCAGCAGCCGTCGGGGCCGATACCTGCAGCACGTTCACGCTAACCGAAGCGGCAGCGTTCACATGGCCATTGCTGACCAGTAGTTCGAACGTCACGGTCGAATCGGCAGCACCGATAGGCGCCGTGAAGCTCGGGTTCGCCGTCGCGGCACCGCTGATGACTACCGTCGGGCCAGAGGTCTGGGTCCAGGCGTAGTTCAGTGCCAGAGCAGGCGTGTTCGTGTCCACGCTGCCGGCAGCCGACAGGTTCACGGTGGAACCCGCGGCCACGGCCACCGTCGGGCCCGAGGCCGTTGCGGTGGGCGCCGAGTACACGACGTTGGCGTTCGGGTCCACACAGCCTGTGGCCAGGTTCGAAGCACAGAACGTCAGCGCCGGCTCCGGGTCCAGCGTAATGAACGCCGGCTCGCGTAGGGCCGCCCAGTCCAGACGGCTGGCGTCGCCGTTGAAGTCCTTGTGCGCCGGCGCCGTCGGGGTCGCCGGAATGTCCGTGACGTACGAAATAATGCGGTCACGAACCGTGGCCAGCGCCGAGGCGGTGTACGCCGGGTCGTTGTAAGGAATGTTCGGCAGTTCGCACTGGCCACCAGCCAGGGCAGCACAGCCATTCGTCTGCGTACGCGGGTCCGTGTCCTCGAACGGGAACGGCTCCAGCGGCTGTGGCGTGGATTCGCACACCGGGTTGTCGTTGCCGTCCAGTTCGCAGCCATTGGGGCTGAGGCGACGGTCGAGGTTCCAGGGAATGCCCGAGAACGGAATCGCCGTCTGGAAAGCAGCCAGATTGATTTCCGACCACTCGGCCGTCTCGATACCGCCCAGATTCATGCCGAGCGGGTACAGGTACTGGCCGTTGGTGGCCTCGGCGCCCGTAATGTCCACGGTCACCGGCGTAATGCCAGCCGCCTTGGCAGCATAGAGGTGCCCCGAGCGGAAGATCACCTCGTGCGGGGTGGGGCTGAGCATGGCAAACATCTCGGCGATGGCCTGCGCGTTGTACAACGCGGGCTTGCCGGTTACGCCCCAGTTCGGGCAAACCGTCACACCAAAACGCGGCTCGGCGCGCGCCATTTCGCACGGGTCCAAACCGGCCTTCGCGCCGATTGCGAAGTCGACGTCGAAGCGGACGCGGAAGATGTTGGCGCCGGCGGGGCCGACGTTCGGTGCCCCCAACAGACCAGCCGCCGAGCAAGTGCCCACACCGGCAACGGCGTCGCAGCCAGCGGTGGTCATCAGCGGCTTTTCAATGCGCGTGTTGTTCTTCGGTTCGTAGTGCAGCGTGTGCGCCAGGATGTCCGGCCTGAGCGTGGAGAAACCAATGAACAAGGAGCGGATACGGAAGTTCTGGAAACCCGAGGTTTCGATGAACACTTCCTCCGGCATGAAGTAGTCCGGCTGGGTGAGCGCGGTCTTGGTGGCCAGGGCCACCATCAGCGTGGAGGTGTGGTACGACAGGAACTTGACGCCGCCCACTTCTTCCCAGTTGCCTTCCACCTCAACGTTGTCGTTGAGCAGAATCGGCGCAAAGCGGCGGGAGTCGTCGACGACGAAATTGGCAGGACGGTTGGTGGTGGGGCAAAGCGCATCGCCAGTGCCGTCGGCGTTGGCGCGTGCCGTGCCGCCCGCCACTGCCGGCGAGGCATTGGCACCAGTGCCCGCTGCCTGCAAACCGGCCCAATCGCGGCCAACGGTGCTGGGAAGGCAGATGGGGAAGCCGGTCGGCGTGGCGTTGGTGTAGTTGTCAGTGTCCAGCGCGAAGCGCGGGTCCGGGCTGCAGTTCACAGCGCCGCTGTCCACGCCGCACCCAAGACCGCTCTGCAGGGTGTGGCGCTTCTCGGGGTCGTTCATACGGACCATCACGCCCGTGGCGGCGTCGTTCATCACGCCATTCAGGCGCATGTAGCCTTCGTCGTAGTTGATGTACGTAACGCGACCAGTCACCAGTTCGTCGCCCTTCGCGATGAGAACGTCACCGGCGATGACGTTGCCAGCGGTGGACTTGTTGGCCGAGATGGTGGCGGTGCCACCCAGGCCCGTGCGGTTGCAGGTGTCGCTCTTGGCGAGACCCGTTTCCCCAACGGCAACGCAAGTGGCAGGCGCCTGGTCGTACAACTGCTTCAGGGTCAACCGGTTCGCCGGGAGGTCCAGCAACAGGTTGCGCGGCAAGATGAAGCTCTTACCAGCCACCACGATGACACCGCCAGACCACTGGTCGGCCGGGTCATTCAGATGAATGTGCTCGATCTCACCGACGATAGGTGCCCTGGTCGGCACGGCGTTGGCCGTACTGAATGCGAGGCCGCCTGCCAGTGCCAACAGCACCGAGACCGCCTTGGTGGCTGGGGCTGAACTCGCGAACAGCTTTGCGGACTTCATGTCTAAACCCCTTGAACCTGCGTTGAAACCATTTATGGGCGTACGTACAACTACGAACGAACGCTCTTTTGCGGAGCGAACAGTACGGCCCCAAAAAAACGAAAAAATCGAGTTACCGGAAACTGTGACGAACCACCGGATTGGCGGCGACATATGTCAAATTTCGTTCCAAAACGGCTACAGCGTTACGAGTAGGCAGTAGGGGTATCGCCCCATGGGACAAAAGTGTCGTGCGCAAACGGACCACACTCCATTTGCCAGCAACCCGGCTTAAAGGCACCCTTGAAGGCCCGACTGGAGCCGCGAAAGCTCCGGCAACCCCAAGCAAAAGGGATGAGCCCCGTTGTCCACTGAACCGCGTACCGATAAGCCGCTTTTTTTCGGCACTTTTCTGCTGCTGCTGGCTGCCTGCATCCCCATGTTCCTGTGGCCTAAGGCCTCGGAGCGCAACATCGTGGCCATGTACCACTGGATTGCCGAAAACCTCGGCATCGTCTATCAGTGGGCGGTCATCGGCATCATCGTGCTACTGGGCTGGATAGCGCTGGGCCGGCACGGCTCACGGGTGCTGGGAAAGCCCGGCGACAAGCCCGAGTTTTCCACCTTCAGCTGGGGCTCCATGCTGTTCTGCGGCGGCGTTGGCGCCGGCCTTATTTATTGGGCCACGATTGAATGGGGCTTTTATCTGGTGAAGCCGCCCTTCGGCATTGCACCGGGAACGGACGCGGCCCGGGACTGGGCCAATGCCTACGGCCTGTTCCACTGGGGCCCACTGGCCTGGCTCATTTACGCCCTGCCCACCGTCTGTATTGGCTACCAGCATTACGTGCGGGGCGCGCCAGACCTGCGCTTCAGTACGGCGGTCTATGGGCTATTTGGCCACGGCACGGGCGCCCGCACGGCCGCGCGCCTCATCGATGGCCTGTTCATGGTCTCGGTGCTGGCCGGCGCCGGTACGGCCATCGCGCTTTCCGTCCCCATGATCGCCGCGTCCATGGCAGACGCTTTAGGCATTAAGCGGACGTTGGCGCTGGACATTGGTGTGGTGGGCGCTTCAGTGACCCTGCTTGCTATCGCCTCTTGGGCTGGCGTTTCCAAAGGCGTGAAGAAACTGACGGACTTCAATGTCTATCTGGCCTTCGGCTTCCTCATGTTCGTGCTGTTCGCCGGCCCCACCCTGTTCATTCTGCGTTCCGGCACCGACAGCCTGGGGTTCATGCTCCAGAATTTGGTCCGCATGGTCACCTACACAGACCCGGTCCACCGCACGGGCTTCGTGGAAGACTGGACCATTTTCTATTGGGCCTGGTGGTTCAGTTATGGCCCGTTCATGGGCGTGTTCGTCACCCGCATCTCGCGCGGGCGTACCCTGCGGGAACTCATCTTCTCCATGTCGGCCTATGGCAGCCTGGGGTGCGCCCTGTTCTTCATCGTGCTGGGGAACTTCGCCGCCCATTTGGACCTGACCGGCGCGCTCCCGGTATCCACCCTGCTCCAAACCGGCGACCCAGCGAACATCATCTCGTCCGTCATCGGCTTCCTGCCCATGGGCAACGGGGCGCGGGTAGTGTTCAGCATCATCACCATCATCTTCATCGCGGCGGCGTACAACGCCAAGTCCTATGGGCTTTCCGCCAGTACCACCATCGGACTGCAGGTGGGCCAAGACCCCGCCCGTTGGAACCGGGTGTTCTGGTCGCTGCTGATTGGCCTGCTGCCCATCGCCCTGCTCTACCTCGAAGGCGGCATCACCGTGGCCAAGGCGGCCGTGCTAGTGGCCTCCCTCCCCCTGCTGCTCGTCATCGGGTTGATGAGCGTGCATTTGGTGCGGTGTTTGAACGACCAGGCGGGGGCTTAGGGGAAGACCGAGCCCGCGATCTTATAGGACCAAATGCCTCACATGGACCGTTATGAATCATTTTTATGGCATTATTGATTCATAACCGCAGGAGTTATGCATCATGCCGTGGAATTGGCAGCTTCCAGACTGGCCAAGGTTCCGTTGGAACCATGGCCCCCTGTTGCCGCTGGAGCTGGCATTTGCCGAGGGCACAGGCGTCCTCGTAGGGACCACCGCGCACCTGGAACCGGTATGGCAAGCACAGTTGACCGTGGAACTGATGAGCGCCGCTGCGCTCGATACCTCGGCCATCGAAGGCGAAATACTGGACCGTGAAAGCGTCCAGTCGTCGGTGCGCCGACACCTCGGGCTGCAAACCGAGCACGCTCCAGAGCGGGCCGCTGAAGCCGGCATCGCCCAACTGATGGTGGAACTTTTCCAGCACCCCGAAGTAGCACTGGCTCCTGCAACTCTGGCGGACTGGCACCGTTTGGTAATGGCCGGGCGCACCGATATTCAAGCCGGTGTCTACCGAACGCACGAAGAGCCCATGCAGATTGTCTCCGGGCCCGACTACCGCCGTCGGGTGCACTTTGAAGCACCTCCCTCCTCCGCAGTGCCTGGAATGATGGGCGCGTTTTTCGACTGGCTGACCGACACTGCGCCCGGTGGAGCTACACCGTTACCGCCCGTCACCCGGGCAGGAATCGCCCATCTCTGGTTTGAAAGCATTCATCCGTACGAAGACGGCAACGGGCGACTGGGTAGGGCCTTGAGTGAGCAGTTGTTGGCCGCGTCACGGCCAAGCCCCAGCCTAACCGGCATTGCCACCACGTTCATGCGCAAGCGCAAGGAGTACTACGCCGCGCTAGAAGCTGCCAGTCGCTCCAACGACATTCAGGACTGGCTGGAATGGTTTGCCGCGCGCGCCTTGGAGTCGCAAACCCATACCACCGCCCTCGTGCGCTTCATCATCGCCAAGAGCCGGCTTCTGGCACAACTGCGTGGGCGACTGAACCCGCGGCAAGAGAAAGCCCTGCTACGCATGTTCCGCGCAGGCCCAGAGGGGTTCGAGGGTGGCATGTCCGCCGAAAAATACCGCGCGCTGACCGGAGCTGCACCCGCCACGGCGTCGCGCGACCTCGCCGACCTCGTTCTCATGGGCGCGCTGAAACGCACGGGTGAACGCCGCGGCACCCGCTACCATCTGACGATACAGCCGGCCGCGTCAACGTAGGTGGCGGAAGCGGTGAGATTCGAACTCACGGACGGTTTCCCGTCGTCGGTTTTCAAGACCGGTGCCTTAAACCGCTCGGCCACGCTTCCTTGGCCCGCATTGTAACCCGCCCCCACTACGCTTTGGGCGGAATGAACACCTTCGCCCCGTTCGCGCCCCACTCCTGAAGCGCAGCCACGCGCTTGGCGGCGCCCTCCGGGTCTGCCTCCATGGGTAGCACCGCGTCTACGATGGCCTCGAAGTGCTTGCGCAGCAGTTCCTTCGCCTCCGGGTACGGAATGATGTAGAGCTGGTTGTTTTCGATGCCGTGCTTCACATGCGCCGCCAGTTCCAGCGGCTCCATGCCGTGCCGGTAAATGCTGTGTAGCGAAGCAATGGTTTCTTCATTGGCCAAGTAACCGCTGGGACCGTACTTGTCCGACCGCACCTTCACCGCTTCGGCGATATTCGACTTGATGTTCGCCGGGCACACCACGGAAACGCCAATGTCGTACTGGGCCAAGCCCATGCGATAGCCTTCCATCAGGTTCACCACGGCAGCCTTCGCCGCGGAATACGGCGCAGCCAGCGAACTGCCCATTAGCCCACCAAGCGAAGCGATGGTGACAATATGCGCCGGACGCTTGGCGGCGATCATGCGCGGCACGAAGGTGACCATGCCGTTCACCACGCCACCGAAGTTCACGCCCACCAGCCAGTCGTAGTCGCCGTAGGTGGTGTTTTCCACGGGGCCGAAGTTGTTCACGCCGGCGGTGTTGAACAGCAGCGTGGGCGGGCCACCGAACACGGCCTCCACTTCGTCCGCCGCGCGGGCATAGGCTTCGCGGTCAGTGATGTCCAGCGTAATGCCATGGGCCGTGATGCCGGCAGCGCGCAGTTCGACCAGCGCCTTCTCAATGGCGTCCGCGCGCACATCGGCGATGACCACCTTGGCGCCTTCGCGGCCGAACAGCATGGCTTGGCCGAAGCCCGCACCGGAAGCGCCACCCGTGATGAACGCTACCTGGCCGTTGAAATCCTTCATGTCTCTTGTCCTTGCAATGCGGGGGTCAGACCATCTTCCAGTTCGTGTGGCGACGGGTTTCGCCGGCGAACTCCAGCGGCTCCGTCACGGGCTGCTGGGTGTCGTATACCGGGTTGTACATGAGCGTGCCGAACATACGCACCAAGTTCGTGCGCTCCACATTCGGCGGCTCCACGGGAATGGCGCGCACCAGTGCAGCACTGCGCGCTTCGATGCCAGCCTTGAACTCGGGATGCGTCATGATGAACAGGTCGCGGCGGCGTATGCCGCGCAGCACGCGGGCGCCCACTTCCTCGATGCCCATGAACAGGCTGGTATCGAACGGCGGCCGACCGCCGGCGGCGGGGGCCTCCTGCCCTTCAGCGGCGGCCTGCTGGGCGCGAATCTCGGCGGTGGTGGCGGAAAGGTTCGTCTCCACGGGGCCCGGGAAGAACACGGAAACGCCGATGGGCGTGTCCTGC
>CALPVO020000070.1 GCA_943327025.2 Janthinobacterium lividum | reverse complement strand
TCCGAGTGGGTCGTTTCACGCGCCGAGCGCTGCAAGTGGAATACTTTTTCCCGGGGCTGTGCGGCCAGCCGCCACGCCGTCGCCACAGCCTTCGCCAGCACCCCATCATTGAAGCGCGCAAACAATATCGCGTCAAAAGCGCCCGGCTTATCGGCAACATCACGACGGCCTAACGAAAGCTGGAGGTCCGAGTCATCCGTCGCTGCTGGCAGCAGCGCCTGTAACTGCTCGACGCGTTTTTTCAGCGCAGCAGACACGGCTGCCTCAGTGGCGCCGCTCGCGGGTGCCAGCCGCGGAGCCAACCACAGGCAACCGAAGGCACCCGCTTTCAGTGCAGTGCCAGTAGCACCAGCATCGCTGACAGTCCCCAGCATCATTTCATCCGCCACCAGCCCCGCCTCACGGCAGGGTATGGCGAGAAACCGTCGTTCGTCGGGCTGGAGTACAAGGCGGGTGCCAGCGCATTCGAGCATCCGATAGACTGCAGCGGCATCTGCGCAGCGTGTCTCGGCAACACCGACTACGCCGTCCGCTTCAGGCTCGATGACCTGCCATTGGCGGTAGCCACGAATCTCCGCGAGCACGTCGGGGCAAGTCGCCGCGAGCTGCGCATGGGCGCGCCAGCGTTGCTGGAATTCGGCGAGGCTCAAGTCCGGGCGACGTTGCGCTAGATAAAGAAAGCGATGCATGGGGGATGTCGTTCAGGGCGAAGGGGCCACACGTGCACCGCGCACCAGGCGCCCTGGCAGTGCACCGGTCGGCACACCGTCCAACGCGACCACCTGCCCCGCCACCACGGTGGCGCGATAGCCCTCCGCTGCCTGCAGCAAGCGCCGCCCACCCGCTGGCAAATCTTCGACTATGCGGGGACGCCGCAGCCGCAAGCCTTCCAGATCAATGAGATTCAAATCGGCGCGCAAGCCAGGCAGCAAGCGCCCGCGGTCACCCAAACCTACGGCATCGGCCGTGCGCGCAGTGATGGCATGGACGGCGAAAGGCAGCGAAAGGCGCGGCCCGCGCGTCCTGTCACGTACCCAATGTGTCAGCATCCAAGTGGTGAAGCTGGCATCGGCAATCATCCCGAGATGTGCGCCGCCATCGCCCAGCCCCGGCACCGTGTGCGAATGCTCCAGCATTTCACGTGCTGGCTCCAGTGTCGCCTGCGCGTAGTTGGCGAAGGGCAGGTAGAGCAAAGCTTGGCCGTCCTCGGCCAGCAAAGCTTCGAGCACCAAAGCGGCTACCGGCCGCCCGGTCGCTGCCGCTTGTGCGGCGAACGTGGAGCCAGGCTCCGGCTCATAGTCGGGCGGGTCCGCCATGGGATACAGGCGGTCGAAACGCCCGATGAGGCCGCCTGCCCACTCCGGCGCACCCGCCAACGGCTCGTCAATCAGTCGCCTCGCCCGGGCCGGTTCGCGCAGGGCAGCCACGCGCTGCGGCAACGGCAACGCAGCCACTTCCACATACGCCGGGTGGAAACGGAACGGGTGCAAGCTGGCGGTCAGGCCAAGTAACAGCCCGACGCCGCGCCCGCAGACCTGCGCACGCAGCGCCAAGCCCTTTGACTGACAGACCTCGAGCCATTGCAGCAAAGGCCGCCAGCCGTCTGGTGTCTGCTCTGCCTGCGCCAAGGAAAACGACAAGGGCCGACCGCTACGACGGCAAACTTCCTCGAGCAAGTCCTGCTCGGCACGCGGATCGGTGAAATCGGAAACCAACTGGAACACACCAGCGCCAGCATCCGCGAGTCCATCGGCCAAGCCGAGTATTTCCGCTCGTGCAGCCTCCAAGGTGGGCGTTGGCTTGCCATCACTGGTGCGGTGATTGAGCGTGCGGGAAGTGGAAACGCCCAGCGCACCGGCCTGAATGGCCTCCGCAACCAACTCTCGCATTTGCGTAATGTCTGCAGTAGTGGCGGGCTCACGGTTTGCGCCGCGCTCACCCATGACATATACCCGCAACGCGGCGTGCGGCACTTGCGTGGCCACGTCCACATCGAACTGCCGCGCGGCCAAGCGATCCAGATAGTCCGGAAACGTTTCCCAATCCCAAGGCAAACCTTCGGCGAGTACGGCACCGGGAATATCCTCCACGCCCTCCATCAACCGCACGAGACGATCGCGATCTTCTGCGCGGCAAGGCGCGAACCCGACACCGCAGTTACCCATGACGATGGTCGTAACGCCATGGTTCGACGACGGCGCCAGCTGCGACGTCCAAAAAGCCTGCCCATCGTAGTGCGTGTGAATGTCGACAAAGCCGGGCGTGACAATGAGGCCGCGAGCATCGAGCTCATGACGGCCTGCCGACAACCCGGAACCGATGGCCACAATGCTCTCGCCATTCACCGCGACATCGGCGCTGAAAGGTTCGGCGCCAGTACCATCGACAACGCAACCACCCCGGATGACCAGGTCGTAGTGGCCGTCGCCGGTGGCACCCTCCGTCACCTTCATGCGCGCTGTGCCCTGATGAAATACGGCACGGCCTCTGGCAACTGGTAGGACGACAAACAACCCACGGGAGCACTCGCCGACGCCTCGGCCGAAGCGGCCACTGGCAGCAGGGCGCCCGTCCCCAACAGATATTGCAGATGCGCCAAGGTTTCGCCCATCGCCAGTAGCAGGTTCATGCCCTCCAACGGTCGATGGCCGAACAAGCAGTTCGCCAGATCCACTGCACTGCGCGGAACACTGGCGAACTCTAGCAATTGACTGAACCGCTCGTCATGTTCGGCTTCCAGCAAATCCAGACGAGCCTGCGCACCGTGGAAGGGACGCCCATGCGCCGGCAGCACCAGCACTTCAGCAGGCAAAGCGCGCAGGCGTCGCAGGGAAGCGAGATGCGCGCCCATCGGGTCTTGCAAACCGCCTTGCGGATAGAGGCTGACGTTGCTGGAAATGGTGGGCAGCAACTCGTCTCCGGCAATGAACAGCCCGGCGGCTTCCGCATGCAGACAGGCATGGCCCTCGGCATGGCCGTCATGCAGCGAGATCTGCAACGGCAGTTGCGTCGCTGTGAACTGGCCGTGGTCTTCGAGCGGCTCCGCCAAAGGTGGCAGTTCACCCACCACACTGCGAAACACATGACGGGCACGGGCGTCTTGCACGAGACGTGGATAGTCGACACCCCAGCGCTCGGTGAACGGGGCGATACGGTCCATATGCAGGTTATGAAATTGGCGGGCACCAGCGGCAAAAGCCGCAGTGCTCATGGTGACACTCACGTCGCAGCGCTGCGCCAGCCAGCCGGCCATCCCGAAATGATCCGGGTGGTGATGCGTTACTAGAATGCCGCGTAGCGACTTGGCCAAACCGTACCGCGTAAGCAGGGGTTCCCAAGCCTCACGGACTGCCGGCAAACCGAGACCCGTATCCACCAGCCACCAGCCGCCATCCGCGCTTGGCAACAACCAGACGTTGATATGGTCGAGATAACCCGGTACCGGCAGACGAATCCACTGCAGGCCTTCCACGAACTCCACCGCTTCGCCTTGGGCCGGTGGTGCCAGTGGAAACCACTCCATACCGGGGGGAGCGGCGCGTTGCGGCGCGAGACGCGGCGCGGTCACGAAGCAGCCAAACCCAACAGCACCCTCGCAGTACGCTTGCCCCACGGATAGTCCGCCTTGCCCGCTGGACTGCGCTGCACTTCTTCCACGAATAACACATGCTTCGGCACTTTGTAGCCCGCTAGAGCGACGCGACAGCAATCGCGAAGTGCATCGACGTCTGTCGACTCAGCGCTACGCCTTTGCACGATAGCCGTCACCGCCTCACCCCAACGTGGGTCGGGAACGCCCACCACCACGGCATCCAGCACGGCTGGGTGGCCACGTAACACCGCTTCCACCTCTTCGGGGAAAACCTTTTCGCCACCAGTGTTAATGCAAGTAGAGCCACGACCAAACAGCGTAATACCGCCATCGTCCTCGAGGCGCCCTTCGTCACCGGTAATAGCGTGGCGCACGCCGTCCACCATCGCGAACGTGGCCGCCGTCTTCTGCGGGTCGCGGAGGTAGCCCTGTGGTAAGCGACCCCAACGTGAAATGATGCCGCGCTCACCGACCACGGCACGACGCCAGCCGGGCTCTGGCCCGTCCTCATTGACGCGCATCAGCACCACGAGGTCCGCACGCGGTGCGAGGCGCAGCATGCCATCGGGGCTAGGCGCACCGGCCCCCAAGGCGCCGCTCTCGGAAGAGCCGAGCGAAGTCATGACGCGCGTGTTCGGCAGCAAGCCGGACAAACGCGTCTGCAGGTGCGCACTCAGCGGTGCACCACCGGAACCGATCATCGCCAGCCGCGACAAATCCCAGCGGCCCGGATGCGCTTCGAGGGCCTCGGCCAGCGGCCGCGCCATGGCATCGCCGACGATGATGATGGAATTGACGCTCTCGGCAATGATGAGGTCGAACACCTGCTCGGCGTCGAAGTGCCGCGCCGGATTGAGCACCGCTGTTTGACCGGCGTACAAGCCGATGAGGCAGTACCACATGGCCGCCGCATGCATGAGCGGTGGCAACGACAGACTGGTGAGCGGATAGCCCGTACGGATGCGCTCGGGAAGGTCTTCAGGCGCCGCAATGGGACCCAGTGCCGAGTAGTAACCACCGCCGCCAAGCGCACTGAAGAACAAATCTTCATGCGTCCACATGACGCCCTTGGGCATGCCAGTGGTCCCCCCCGTGTAGAGGATGACCAAGTCGTCGCTGCGTCGCTCCACCGGCACTGCCACTAGCGCGGGGTCGCTGGCAATGGTGGCATGGTCCAGCACGCCGGGCGGCAATTCGGCGGGGTTGCCGTCCACCGCCACCACCACCTTCAAGGAACTTTGGCGCTGGGCCACGGGTAACGCCGCTGCCAGGAACTCGGCACCTACATAAAGCGCTGCCACCTGCATGTTGTCATAGAGGTAATCGAGTTCGGCCGCCTGATAGCGGTAATTCACATTGACCGGGGCGGCACCGAGCTTACAGGCGGCGATGAACGCTTCAATATGTGCCGGCACGTTGTGCAAGTGCAAGGCCACCGTATCACCCCGTCGCACCCCAGCAGCATGCAAAGCCGCCGCGATGCGGTCGGTGCGCGCGGCGGATTCAGCGAAGGTAATGCTGGTGCCGTCGTACCGAATGGCCACCTTGTCCGGCACCGTAGCCGCCGTGATGTCGTAGAGATCACCGAAATTGAAGGTAGCCATGCTGTCTTCCGTCTTTCTTCAAATGAGGGGCTGGCAGGTTCTCAACGCGTTGCCAGAAACTCTGCCTGCAGGCGCGCCACTATCTCGGCAGCCGGCAACACGTCATGCAGCGAACCCACCCCCTGCCCCGCCGACCAGACTTCCTTCCATGCCTTCGGCTTTTCCTGGCCTGGCTTGAAGATGTCCTTCGGCGCCTCGGCGCCCGGCAGACTGCCCAACTTCACCAGCGCCGCCACATCAACGCCATTCGCAGCGATGCTCGGCGCCAGGTAGTTGGCCGGAATGCCACTGAACACGGCGGTATAGACGATATCGGCCATGGTCGCTTCCAGCATCATCGCTTGCTGCGGCGGGGGCACATTCGCTTCCTGCGCCACCAAGAACCGCGTACCCATGTAGGCAAGGTCCGCGCCCAAGTCCAAGGCCGCGCGAATGGCTCGGCCGGTAGACATGGCGCCCGCGAGCAACACGGTACCAGCGTATTCGGCGCGGACTTCCTCGACGAACGCGAATGGATTCATGGTGCCGCCATGGCCACCGGCGCCAGCGCAGACCAACACCAAACCATCCACGTCACACTCCAGCGCCTTCCGTGCAAACTTCATGGTGGTGACATCGTGGAAGACGATGCCGCCCCAGGAATGTACCGCTTTCACCACGCCTTCGGGCTTGCCGACGGACGTAATGACGATGGGTACCCGGTGCCGTGCCATGCACTCGAGGTCTGCTGCTACCCGGGTATTGGTCGGATGAAGGATGAGGTTCACGCCATAGGGCGCAATGCGCCGACCAGGGTCCGCTGCTTGCGCCGCGGCAAGCGCAGCGCCGATACGCGTTAACCAGGTATCCAATTCTTCCGTCGTCCGCGCGTTCAGCGAGGGAAAGGTACCCACCACGCCGGCAAGACACTGGGCGATGACCAACTCTGCGCGGCTGGCCAGAAACATGGGAGCGCCCACCATGGGGAGCGTCAAGCGATCTTGCAGCAAGGCGGGAAGAGCCATGGGAATCCTTCAGCGGTAGAAATTTAAGGTTGGGCAGGAAAGAACTTCAGCGGGGCAGGTCTTTGAACGGAATACCCTTGTCGATGCGCACCTCGGACGGCAAGCCCAAGACGCGCTCGGCGATGGTATTGCGAACAATTTCGTCCGTGCCTCCAGCAATACGCACGGCGAGGCTGCCGAACCACATGCGCTGCGCCGTCATGGCGGCTTCGTCGAGTTCGCGTCCTGCCAAGACCCCCTCGCTGCCCCGCAAGTCCATGCCGAAATAGGCGAAGTCCTGCAGGAACCGTCCGGCAATGATCTTGGCACAGATGCTTTCGGGGCCTGGAGCCTGTCCCTTGGAAACCGCGGTCAGAGCGCGGGCACTCATCAGCCACAGACCTTGGGACATCAGGTACTGGTCCGCCACACGCTCGCGAATGCGCGCGTCCGTCTTGGCGCGATCGCCAGCCATTTCGAGCGTCATGCGGTGCAGGTCGCGCGGCAACGCACCACCAATCGATACGCGTTCGTGAACCAGCGAGGCGACAATCACTTTCCAGCCGCCATCGACTTCGCCAATGACATTCCCCGCGGGCACGCGGACGTCCGTCAGGAACACTTCATTGAAGTCAGCTTCGCCACTCGCCTGACGAATGGGGCGCACGGTGATGCCGGGCGCCTTCATGTCAATGATGAAGACCGTCAACCCTTCGTGCTTCGGCTTGCTCGCGTCGGTTCGCGCCACCAGCAAGGCCCAGGAAGCGTGCCGTGCATGCGTCGTCCACACCTTCTGGCCATTGATGATGAAATCACCAGTCGTCGGGTCATGCTCGGCGCGCGTCAGAATGCCGGCAAGATCGGAACCAGCCGCCGGCTCCGAGTAGAGCTGACACCAAACTTCCGTGCCTTCGAGTGCCGGGCGAACATGGCGTTCTTTGTGCTCCGGGCGCGCCAAAGCCAGTAATGAGGGAATGCAAACACCAAGGCTGATGTTGTAGAACGCCACCGGTACCGAGAAGTTCGCTTCTTCCTGCTGGAAGATGACGGACTCGTAAGCACGTCCACCGGCACCGCCATATTTGCGGGGAAACGCGATGGCGCCAAAGCCGGCGTCGAACTTGCGGCGCTGCCATTCGCGCGCCGCCGCCACCCGGTCGTCTTCGGGAAGGTGCAAACCCCAGGTCTCGTCCGGGCGCGTCTTGCGCGCCGCGTTCGCTTCCAGCCACGCACGCACGCGAGCGCGGTATTCGGCATCTTGCGGTTGGTCTTCGAAATGCATTTAAGTTGCTCCTCAGGCCGTCGCGACCAAGCCGCTAACCAGCTGTTCGCGCCAGTCGTGAACATTACCCAGAATGAGCGCTGTCCAGCGCGCGCGTCGGTAGTGCAAGTGACAGTCCGCCGCCCACGTGAAGCCAAAGCCGCCGTGTGCCTGCAGGCCTTCTTGTGCCGCCAAGACATAGGCTTGCGAAGCGGCAACGCGCGCGCCCGCCGCAGCCACGGGCAACTCCGGAGCATTCGTCTGCAAAGCCCACGCGCTGTAGTAGACATGCACGCGCGCTAATTCCACCGCCGTGTAGATGTCCACCAGCTTGTGCTTCATGGCTTGGTAAGCGCCCACCTGTTTGCCGAAGGCACGTCGGTCGAGCACGTATCTGCGCGCGTCTTCGAGTGCGCGCGCCGCTCCACCCAGCTGCTCGAACGCTAACAGCACGGCACCGCGGTACAGCACCCCCTGCAGAACGATGGCGGCATCGGCACCACCGGCCAGCACTTCGATGACCGCCTGTCGCAACTTCACCGCCGCCAGCGGGCGCGTGGGGTCGATGCTGTCCTGTGCACGCCGCTCGCAGCCTGCGGCGTTGGCAGTGACACGACACCAATGCACCTGACCATCAGCCGCCAGTGCTCTGAAGAAAACAGCGTCGGCCGAAAGACCATCAGGCACGGCCGTCAGTTCACCTTCTGCGGTACCGTTGGCAGCCAGGCACGGCAGGACGCCATGCAACCCGAGCGCGACCGTAGCCGTCGCGGTACCCTGCGCGAGCGACGGCAACCACGCCGACTGCTGCGCCGGCGACCCCGCACGCCGCACCACCTCCAACGCGAGGCCAATGCTCGTGAAGAGCGGCGTTGGCGCCAGTGCATAGCCCACCTCTTCCGCTGCCACTGCCAGTTCGAGCACACTCAAGCCTAGCCCGCCGTGCTCTTCAGCCACGTCAGCGGCGGTCACGCCCTGCTCTACCAGCGCGTCCCAAGCGGGCGCCGCCCACGGCCCTTGGCCTTCCAGCACCTTGCGGACTTCCGCCACCGGGCAAGCGCGGGCAAGTGCCTTGCGCACTTCCTCACGGAACATTTTCTGCTCATCGGAAAAGTCGAAGTCCATGGCTCAGGCTCCTGCGCGGAACTGTACCCGCGCGTGCGGGCCGTAGAACGTCTCACCGGCGGCAGCCATCTCCGCAATCAGCGGCGGCAACGCGAAGCGCTCCCCATATTGCGCTGCCAGGCGGTCGCAAATGGCCAGCACCTGCGGCAAGCCCACCGTATCCATCATCGAGAACGGCCCGCCCAGATAGGTGGGGAACCCCACGCCAAGCACAGCCCCCACATCGGCCTCACCCGGGTCAGTCACTACTCCCGCCGCAATGCACTTCGCGGCGTCCACAACCGCCGCATACAGCAAGCGTTCGCGAATCTGCACGCCCGTGGGCTGTACGGTGGCCACCGGAAATTCTGCTGCGAGGCCAGGCCACAACCGCTTGCTGCCATCGGCGGCGTAGTCGAAGAAGCCCATCCCGTTCTTGCGGCCGTGGCGGCCGTGGCCTTCCACCAAACGCCGAATGACGGCGAGCGATGCGCCCGGCTGATAGGCGTCACCGAGGTCTTTCGCGGTTTGCTTCGCTACATTCACGGCCAAGTCGAGGCCGACTTCGTCGGACACGGTCAGCGGGCCCACCGGCAAGCCAGCATGTTTGGAAGCGTTTTCGATGAGCGCCGGCTTCACGCCCTCCGTCAGCAGCGCGACGCCTTCGTTCACCACGGCGCCAAAGAAACGGCTGGTGAAGAAGCCGCGGCTGTCGTTCACGATGATGGGGGTCTTGCGCAACTGCTGCACCAAATCCAGCGCCTCAGCCAGCGTGGCATCACTGGTGACTTTGCCGCGAATGACCTCAACCAACGGCATGCGGTCCACGGGCGAGAAGAAATGCAGGCCGATGAAGCGGTCTGGCCGCACGGATATTTCCGCCAAACCCGTGATAGGTAGCGAAGAAGTATTGCTGGCGAATACCGCATCGGCGGGCATGGCCGCTTCCGCGAGACGAGTCACTT
>CALPVO020000069.1 GCA_943327025.2 Janthinobacterium lividum | reverse complement strand
CAGTTTGGCGGCACGCGAGGAACGACCGCTGGTGGTACGCCTACCCCGCGCACCGGGCGCCCGCGAGGCCCGCTGGGCACACCTGCTCGGCGACGACGCGGAAAGCGTGGCCGCCGCAGCCGCCAATGGCGACCCGGCGCCCGCTGCCGTACACGGTAGTGCAGCTACCTCGCGCGGTGCGGACGCCGTAGCCCAAACCACTGCCTTGGTGGACCGACTGGCCGAACTGGAAGCTCGACTGGATTCTCGTTTGGTCAGCCTGGAAGCACGCCTTGCAGCGCTGGAAGTCACTTCAAGCGAAACGACGGGTCTTGGCTGACACGCCGCACCTGCGTCCCTCGCGGGTGTTGGTACCACCCCGGGTCGCTGCCATCTTTAGGTAGTTCATCGCGCACCTTCACCACGGTGAACATGCCGCCCATCTCCAGCTTCCCGAAGGGCCCCTCGCCCATCATCATGGGCATGGTGTTTTCCGGCCCTTCCATGTGCCCCATGTCGGTGTGCACTTGGTGTTCGGCCATGCCGTGTTCACCCATGGCCATGTAGCCGGGCAACACTTCGCGAATTCGTTCTGCCAAATCTTGCTGTTTCACGCCAAGCGGATTCGGAATGTCATGCCCCATGGCGTTCATGGTGTGGTGCGCTTTGTGGCAATGGAAGGCCCAGTCACCATTCACATCCGCCACGAACTCCAAGTCGCGCGTTTGCCCCACCGCCACCAAGGCGGTCACCTCCGGGTGCCAGGTGTGGCGCGGCCAACGGCCGCCGTCGCCACCGGTGACGTAGAAGCGAAAGCCATGCAGATGCATGGGGTGGTCGTGCATAGACAAGTTGCCGATACGAATACGGACCCGCTCGCCGCGCTTCACCAACATGGAATCGATGGCGGGGAATACCACCGAATTGAAAGTCCACAGATTGAAATCCGTCATGACTGATGGGTCTGGACGGTAGGTTCCTGGATGCACGGACCAGTTGTGCAACAGCATGGCGAAGTCACGGTCCACGCGGTCTTCACCGCCGCGGGGATGCACGATGAACATGCCCATCAGCCCCGTAGCCACTTGCAGCAATTCATCTGCATGCGGGTGATAGAGGAACGTACCATGGTTGCGCAGCTCGAACTCGTAGACCCAGGTTTCACCGGGCGGAATAGGCGGCTGCGTCAAGCCACTCACGCCATCCATGCCCGCCGGCAACAACAAGCCGTGCCAGTGAATACTGGTGTGCTCCGGCAGACGGTTGGTGAGGTAGATACGCACCCGCTCACCTTCTACCGCCTCGAGTGTTGGGCCAGGCGTGGTGCCGTTGTAGCCCCACGCCTTGATGCGCGTGCTACTAGCCTGGCCGGGCGCGAAGTCATGCTCGATTTCTTCAGCCACCAGATGAAACTCGCGTGCACCATCACGCCAGCGCGCCGGCAGACTGCGACCGTTAAGCGTAGTGACCGGCGCCTGTCCTGCCTTGCGGGCGGCCGGCGCTAGGGGGTCCGGGAAACTCTCCAACGGGTGTGGTGCACTTGCCGGGAGAGTGGAACCTGCCGCAACCGCGGGGGCTGTGCTGCCAGCCAGTGCGGCCACTGCCAGCCCACCGCCCTGCAACAACTGTCGTCGTGTGAAATTCATGGTGCATCTCCAAGGGCTTGCTGCAATTCCTGAAACGCCACCCACGCAGCCAACTGCCACTCACTTGCCAGCGCCGCCATGGCGGCACCATGCCGTCGTTCTTCCAGCGGTGCAAACGGCCCTTCCAACATGTAGTTGTATCTCTTGAGAGATTCGCTGAGCTTCTTTTCCTGCAAGGGCACGAGCCGCTCGGATTGCAGGTTGGCTAACTCCACTGCGCGGCGATAGGCCTGTGTGCGCAGCGTCACTTCGTTGACCACTTGAACCGCCAGCAACTCGGCCTGCGCCTGAGCTGCGTTCACCGTCGCAGTGGCCAGGCCAGCCTCCGCTACGCGCACCGGTGACCACTCGCCCTCCAAAGCTGGGCCGCGCCGCCGTTCGCCATCCGGCTCGCGTTCGCTTTCAACGCCCACTTGCAGCGCGGGCAGCTTCGACCAGCGGCGCACCCGCGCCGCCTCGAGTAGGCGCGCCGTGACAGCGCTACGCGCCGCGCGCAGGTCGAGGCGCTGTCGCAAGGCCTGCGCCGCAAGCGCCGCTGTGCGTTCCGTATCCGCAGAGGGAATCTGGGGCAATGCAGGCAATTGCTCCGGCAAGAGCAGCCGCGGGTCTGTGGAAGGCAGGCCGAGCAAGGTGGCCAAGGTGGCGCGAGCAATGGCGGCGGCCACCGAGGCTTCGGCCGCGGCACCTAGCGCCTCACCCGCCTGCAATTCGTGGGCTTGCCACTCAGCGCGCGCAAGGTTTCCGGCATCGTGGTAGCGACTAGCCAGTTCTGCCTCCAGCCCTGCCACCTCCGCCGCCGTGGCCAACTCGGCCGAGCGCTGAGCCATACCCACCGCCGTAGCCCAGGCGATACGCACTTCGTGTTCCAACTGCAGGGTTTCCCATCCGGCACGCTGCGCCGCCGCCGCCCGGTCCCAGTACGCCTGCCGGCGACGCGCCGGCAAGGTCAACCAGTCCTCCAACGGCACCGAGAGCGCCAACGCCAACTGCGCCAGACCGGCTTCCGGTCGCAATCGTGACCAAGACCAAGACACTCCGCCGGCGGCAGCGGCAGCGTCTACCGCTGCCATTTCTTGAAGGAAGTCGGCTCGTAGTAGCCGTGCACGTGGGTTCTCACCGAAAGCAAGCCTGACCGCGCCTTCAGCCGTAAGGACACGCGGCGGCGACGTCCCAACCGAAGCGCCTACCGACGCTTCCGCCGGCGCAGCGCCAGACCCGACGCCAGACCCGACGCCAGAAACAACGCCAGACCCATCGCTAGGTTCATCACCAGTGCCCTGGCCCGGGATAGCCGCCCCCCAAACGCTGGCGGCCCACCGCGCGGTCGCCGGCAACTGCGTTCGTACTTCCGCTTCGCGCGGCACGTTCACCGCACAACCTGAAAGCGCCATGAGGCCAGCCAGCGCTAATGCGGTCCGGGCGCGCGTCAATGCATCAAAGATTTTCATTCGCCGCTCCTGGGCGGTAACGGCAATGCCGTCAGCCCATCGACTCCATTCAGCCCACCAAGGGCTACCGTCAGCCGTACAGCGACAAGATTGGCGGGCGGAAGCGCGCTATCTTCAGGGGCGAGACAGGCGGCAGCATGCCCTGCCCCAAGGGCGAGGGCGCCAGCGATATTTGCAAGTGGAACGATGGAGTGACGACGGCTGCCATCGCCTGCACGCAGTGGCAGCCGCCCATGCCTTGCTGTGTCTGCTGACAATGCGGGTGCGGCTGCACAACCCCTTCATCTGCCGGGGCCTCGGGCGCCATACCCATGGCCAAATGGCAAGGCGGCTCACCCGCTATTGCGGGCTCAGCCGCAAGCGAATCGCCGTGCACCGGCATGACCACGGTGAACAGAGCGAGTAGGGCCAGCCAAGACCCGAACCTGCGGAACCGCCAGGAGCGCATCATGGCCCCAGTCTACACCGCCCACGGCCGAACGCACGTGGGCGGGCACAGGTTCGCTGTCAGAAGCTGGCAGACACCGACAGCGCCAACCGCACGCCGTTATCGTAGCGGTTGAAGTACACGCGATTGGCGCCGCGCTGCTGGAATTCCTCGAAATCCGTCCCCAGCAGGTTCCGCGCCTCGAACTTGAACTCGAGATTCTGACCGAACCAAGTCACGCCCTGCCGAACCACGAAATCCACATTCAACCCAGGCGACTCCACCACATCCGGCAACCCAGCCGCACCACGGCTGGACACCCGGTCGCTCGTATAGGACACCAGCAGCGTCTGCTGCGACAGACGAGCAGAGTCCTGCATCGACAACTGGAGGTTCACCAAGTGGTCCGACTGGCCCGTCAATGAAGTGCCGTTGGCGAAGAAATTGCTAGCCGGCTGCAAACTCGTACCGAACACGGCCGTGGTGTCACCGGCGCCCACTTCAATCTTCGAGCGCGACCAGGTGTAGTTGCCAATAACCACTAGCTTGCGAGTCTCGAAGAAAGCCTTGTCGGAGAGAAGATCGAGGTCAAAATGGCGTTCGGCCTCCAGTTCCAAGCCATACAAGGTGGCCTTCGGCGCGTTGGCGAAACTGGTCACCGGCGTGTTGTCGTTGAAGCCGGTGAAGGCCTCAATGGGGTTTTCGATCTGCTTGTGGAACGCCGCCGCAGAGAAACGCTGGCCCGGAGCAAAATACCATTCGTAACGCAGTTCCGTATTCGTGAACTCACTGTCGACGAGCAATGGATTGCCACGGTAGGCGCGATTGCTTTCCGGATCGAAGTACGACTGGAACATCAGTTCGCGGAACTGCGGGCGCGCGACGGTCTTGGAGGCATTCGCCCGCACCTGCATGTTGTCAAAAAACTTGTAAGTGAGCGTCATGGCGGGCAAGACGTAGTCGTTGGCCAGCGCCGTACCCGCACTCGAAGACGAGGCTGTACGGAACACTTGCAGAGGATCCACGGACTGCGTGGCATCTTCGTAGCGAGCACCCACGTTCAGTTCCAGCCCATCAACCAATTCAGCCTGCACTTGCGCGTACGCTGCATCCGTCTCGAGTTCGGCCGCGAAGGCGGGGTCCGTTTCAGTCGTTTCCACCACGTCAATGCCAAAGTAGTCGACCACTGCTGGGCCCAGCAGGTAGTCCGGCCGGAGCATCGCCACGCCACTCGGGAAGTCCGAAGGCGCAACTACCAGAAATTCACGGCGACGCGAATCACGGCGGGTTCGCGAGTGTTCGTAGCCTGCGGAAACAACCACGTGGTCACCGAAGTTCCGCGACAAATCGAGGCCGAACGAGACCAAGGCCTCATCAAGTTCCGAGAATGTCGCGCGCACATAGCCGGTCTGACCATTGTCGAGGCGGTTGATAAACTGCGCCCCGTAAGGGCTGGCAGCGAGATTGGTGCGGGAGTAGCCAATTCCCAGCTCGAACGGCGCTTGGCGAGTGGACTTGGCATAAGCTGCACGCGCATCCAAGCGCACAAAACCGAGGTCAACGGCGCCGCTGAGCTGCGTAGACCATAACTGCCGTTCATACCAGCCCGTCTCTTGCTCGAGGAAATCGAAAGTAGGCCGCTGGTTGTTCTGCTTGCCCTCGGCAAGACTCGTGCGCTTCAAGGTGTCGCGAACCAGCAGATTGGTCCAACGAAGTTTGTTGCCGGTCTCCGACTCAAAGCCAACGCCGGCCAGCGCATTGACGACGATGCGATTTTCGCTCGCCACCTTACGATAGTCCTTGTCCACCGCCGAGAGATCAAAATTCGCCGGGCTTTGTTCCAGGATGCTGCGCGTGCGCCAAGTGTTGCTATAGCCCGCCGTGGCAACGAGCCCCAGTTCGCCGTTGCCGAGACTACGCGAGGTGCCGCCCGTCACCGTCCCGGAGAAGTTGGCCGGCATGCGGCCAATTTCCTGCACCAGCGCATTGCGCCAGTTCAAAAACTGCTTGGCGATCTCGCCACCATCTACCGTGCCGCTGCTGAGCCGCGCGCCGCTGGCGTAGAAAGCGCTCAGCGCCGGTGGCAGGTCGCGAATACCACTGTCACGTCCGGTGTAGTCGTACTCACTGCCGTAGTGAGAATAGCCCAGCTGCCCCGTCGACTCCGCATCGCCGCTGACACCAAGACCAATCTTCAGGAACGGCTCGCGCGGCACAGCGAGCGTGGTCAGGTTGATAAGACCACCGCCAAATTCGCCGGGCAGGTTTGCCGAGTAGCTCTTCTGCACCAGCGACGAGGCAATGACGTCCGTCGGGAACAGATCGAGCGGCACAGCGCGACGCAGTGGCTCGGGGCTGGGCAGCGGCGAACCGTTGAGATAAGCCTGGGAATAGCGGTCCCCGAGGCCACGAACGTAAACAAACCCGTTCCCCGCGACGCTCAAACCCGTAACGCGACTCAGCGCACCGGCGACGTCACCGTCGCCGGTACGGGCAATGTCTTCGGCCGAAAGGACCGCGATAACCTGCGTAGTGGCCTGCTGCAGATTTTGGTCCTTGCGACCGACCACCACGACCTCGCCCACGAGGTTGATGTCGACCTCGCTACCAGTCGCTGCAGCCGCCTCTGTGGGCTGCTCGCTGGCAACTTCCTGGGCGACAGCCAACGGCGAGGCGATGGCTGCAGCCAGTAACAAGGCACGGGCGCCTACGATCGGGTGGTCCATGAGACGTCCTCGGGGTTGGCGGATCAGAGCGTCGGAAGCGAGGTGCAGGCCTTGCTCGACGAGCCGAAGTTCGCCGTCACGGAGTTGCACGTCCAGCCGGCGTACCACGTGTCGGTGGCACTCTTCACGGCACCCACCGCCGTGGTGGTTTCAAACCCGGTGGCGATCGTCTTCGGGTCGGTTGCCGTAACCGCCGTCTCGTTCGCGCCGTTCACGAAAGTGCTCGTCAGCGTCGAAGTGAAGACCGACGAATTGTTGTTACCCGCCACATTGAAGACATCCGATACCTGCTGCGCCGTGAGGCCGCTGGAGCCAACGAAGGCATTGGCGTTGCACTGCATGGCTACCGACTTGAACACCGGCGCGCCGATTTTGTCGATGGCCGCATCGGTGGTGAGGATGTTGGCGCCGCTGAGACGCAAGCAAGCCATTGACGAAACCACCAGACCGTTGACCAAAGAAGCATCAGCGGCGCCGCGGAACAACATCGCCGCCGTGTTACCCGAAGCCGGGTTCTTGTGCACGAAGGTGAAGTTGGCCAAGCGCATCCAGGTGCGCGGTGTCTGGGTCTCGAGCGCATTGGCCGAGTCCAGTTCAATCATGGAGTCCGGGTTGCCGGAGGTCTTCTGGACACCAATGACGTACTGGATAAGACCACGGTAGCCGACATCGAGGTCGATCGTATCGTCGTCGGCACCCGTAACCACCAGGTTCTTCATGTCCACCGTACCGCCGAAGGCCTCGAGCCCGTCGTCGGAACTGTTATGCGAGTGGATGTACTGCAGCACCGTGCCACTGCCGACGCCGCTCGGCGTCAAGGCCTGCAATTCGCTGTTACCCGAGAGCACGTAGCCGGAGTAGCGAATTTGCACGTACTTCATCGTACCGCTGCTATCTGTCGGGGTAGCACCACCGAAGTAGGCCGGGTCGACGGCGCCTTCGGTCTGACGCTCGCAGTTAACGGAACCCGGAACCGCGGCCGGAGCGACGGTGCAGTCGGTGATGGGCGCGCGGCCCAGCAACACGACGCCGCCCCACTGACCTTGCGAATCGTCCGTCGCCAAGCCGAGGACGTTGTCACGGCTAGTGAACACGATGGGCGAAGCAGCGGTGCCGACGGCAGCAATCTTGTGGCCACGATTGACTGCGAGCCAGGAAACACCGCTGGAGCCGAACACCACGACACCCGGGTCGATGGTGAGTGTGATGGAGACTTCACCGGCGGCGCGCGCTGCACCAAGGTCGGAACCGACATCAACACGGCCGCCCATGGAGTACAGCAGGCCAGGAATCTTGGTCAGGCGACTGGAGCGAGTGATGCGCGCCGGCAACTCGCAGTTACGGTAAGTACCCGTCGGACCCGTGATTGTGCCGAGATCCTTGAGACCCAGCGGATCGTCGATGGTGGGGCAACCTGCAGCCGGAGTGACGAGGGTGCTAACCGGCGGCGGCGGCGGCGGCGGGGGCGCCGGCGTGTTGTTGACGATGCTGACATTGCCGCCGGTGCCGGGCGACACGATCTTTTCGGCGCCGCAACCACTCAAAGCAGCTACGGAAGCCGCAAGCAATACAAGGTTACGATGTTTGGCAAGGCTGCTCATCTGACTGTTTCTCCGGGGCAGGATGTGAGGGGGTCATTTAGCCTCGCGGTTATGACAGCGGGATGACCGGTGCGTGACAGTTAGCGACACACTCTGTTGGATGCCACGAGACCCCCGCAGCGGCTATGCTCCGCACGAAACGGGAGGAGTGCATGGATATGCCTGCTGAACAAACCAATTGGGTACTAGCCGAGATACGGCGAGGCACCCCGCCCGAACGCTTGCTGGCCACGCTTATTGAACGGGGCGTTCAGGAAGACGTAGCCATCGATTTTTTGACGCAGGCCTTGGAGTCAGAACTAGTCGCTTTGCAAGGCAACAGTGCTACTCCTGCGAATGCGGCCACCAGCGCCATCTCGCCGGTCCCTGAACCACTCGGCCTGGACTGGCCCTCCGTCGTGTCTACTCCAGACCGGGACGTGCAGGTGCTATTCAGTCTCAATCATCCACGCGTGGTCCTGTTCGGAGGACTGCTGGCCGACGACGAATGCGATGCTCTCGTGGCCATGGCACAAGCGCGGATAGAGGCGTCCCAGGTCATCGACCTGCAGACCGGCCATACCCGGCAAGATGACGGAAGGAGCAGCAGCGGTATGGCATTTTCGAGGGGTGAAAATTCGCTACTGCAAAAGCTCGAGAGCCGTATCGCTGCCTTGCTGCGCTGGCCGCTCGACCATGGCGAAGCGATTCAAGTACTGCGCTACCAGATTGGCCAGGAATACCGCCCCCACCACGACTACGTGGACCCCTCCAAGCCTGGCGCGGCGCCTTTTCTGGCGCGTGGCGGGCAACGAGTGGGTTCGCTGGTGATGTACTTGAATACGCCTGAGCGCGGTGGCGGCACCAACTTTCCCGAGGCGAAACTGGAGATAGCGGCCCACAAGGGTAATGCCGTTTTTTTCAGTTATGGCAGGCCGGACCCGACGACGGGCACCCTGCACGGCGGAATGCCGGTGCTGGCAGGCGAAAAGTGGGTAGCCACCAAGTGGCTACGGGAATTCCCGCACATTTGAGGCGGCAAGACCGCAAAAACGCGGGCGCCTTGACTTAAAAATAGGGAAAGCTAAAAAAGGAAACCCTCTGGCCAGACTAGCTGAGCAGAGGGTTGCGGAACAGGATTGGCGCGCCCGGAAGGATTCGAACCTCCGACCACCTGGTTCGTAGCCAGGTACTCTATCCAACTGAGCTACGGGCGCGCAGCACAGCGTTTACCGCTGAGCCCATAATCCTACCGCAGGATCGGGGCCAAGGGAACCCCCGATACTGTTTTCCGTGCCGGCAGTGGTCTACCGATCGTCGGAATTGTCACCAAAAAGCTGTTCCGCCTTGCGCCAGACCTGCTCGCCAATCTGGGCGCCCATCTTGCGAGCAACGAGGTCACCATCCTCGAAATGGATACCGCCATAACGGCGCGACATGCCGGCCTCGTCGGCGGCATCCCGGAACGTCTTCCACGACAGGGTCAGGTCCTGCGCAGGCACCAACCCGGGTTCCACCGGCGAACTACCCGCCGCGATGGTGGCGGAGTAACCGAAACGGTCGCTCCCGGTGAAGTTGCGCAGTACCACGGCGGCGGCACGACTGAAGGTGCTATGGCCCGAGGTGTACTCGGCGAATGGCGGCGTAGGAAAAGTGACTGGCTGATAAGGCTTCCAATCGGCGCCGTCAATGAGCACGCCGTCCTGCCCAGGGCCGTTCCAGGCTCGTACCGTCTGGCCCCCAAACAGGTAACGGATAGCCGTGACTGGACGGGCCGAGT
>CALPVO020000068.1 GCA_943327025.2 Janthinobacterium lividum | reverse complement strand
CCGTCGCCGAACACCCACCGGCAACCCGCCGGCGGGCTTTCGCAAACGCTGCCTCAGCCGGCCAGCAAGCGTTGGAGGATGTCGTTTAACTGCCCCGGGTTCGCCTTGCCACCCGTGGCCTTCATGACCTGACCGACAAAGAACCCGAACAGCTTGTCCTTGCCAGCGCGGTAACCCGCCACCTGCTCGGGGTTGGCGTCGATAACCTGCCGGATGATGGCTTCGATGGCGCCAGTGTCGGTGATCTGCTTCAGGCCCTTGGCCTCGATCACTTCATCGGCGGTACGGCCTTCGTCCCACATGGCCAGCAGCACTTCCTTGGCCAGCTTATTCGACACAGTGGCATCGGAGATGCGCGCCAGCAGGCCGGCGAGCGCCGCGGCGCTGACCTTGGAAGCCGTGATGTCGAGGCTGTCGCGGTTCAGCAAGCCCGCAATTTCACCCATGACCCAGTTGGCGCAGAGCTTGGGCTCGCCACCAGCGGCCGCCACCACGGCTTCGTAGTACGCGGCCAGTTCGCGGCTGGAGGTGAGCACGCCAGCGTCGTAAGCAGAAAGACCGTGGTCGCTACAGAAACGCGCGGCCTTTTCGTCTGGCAGTTCAGGCAGCACCGCACGCACGGCGGCGATGTCGCTCTCCGAAATAGCGAGCGGGAGTAAGTCCGGGTCGGGGAAGTAGCGGTAGTCGTTCGCTTCTTCCTTCGAGCGCATGGAGCGCGTTTCGTCGCGCGCGGAGTCGTACAGGCGTGTTTCCTGCACCACCTTGCCACCCGATTCGATCAGTTCGATCTGACGACCGATTTCGTACTGGATGGCCTTTTCCACGAAACGGAAGGAGTTGATGTTCTTGAGCTCCGCACGCGTGCCGAACTTTTCCTGGCCGACGGGGCGCACGGAAACGTTGGCGTCGCAGCGGAAAGAACCTTCCTGCATGTTGCCGTCGCAAATCTCCAAGTACCGCACCAGCGTGTGGATTTTCTTGAGATAGGCCACGGCTTCTTTCGCGGAGCGCATGTCCGGCTCGGAGACAATTTCCAGCAGCGGCGTGCCGGCACGGTTCAAGTCGATGCCGCTGAACGCGCCGAGGCCCTCGTGCATGCTCTTACCCGCATCTTCTTCCAGGTGGGCGCGAGTAATGCCGATGACCTTCGTGCTGCCATCTTCGAGCAGGATGGGCATGGTGCCGTGCTGGACCACCGGCAGCTCGTACTGGCTGATCTGGTAGCCCTTGGGCAGGTCCGGGTAGAAGTAGTTCTTGCGGGCAAACACCGAACGGGGCGCAATGGTGGCGCCTACAGCCAAGCCGAAACGAATAGCCATGCGGACGGCTTCGCCGTTCAGGACAGGCAGCACGCCGGGGTAGCCCAGGTCAACGAGGTTCGCCTGGCTGTTCGGCGGGGCGCCGTAAGCCGTAGACGAAGAGGAGAAAATCTTCGACTGCGTGGCCAGCTGGGCGTGGATTTCCAGCCCGATGACCACTTCCCATTCGCGCCCGGTGAGGGTGCTCTTCACGTATTCAGCCATGGTGCACCCCTTACGCGTACGCCGCCGGCAAGCGGCGGTGCCAGTCGGTGGCTTGCTGGTAGGCGTGTGCCGCCGACAGCAAGCGCGATTCCGCGAAATGCGGGCCAATGAGCTGCAAACCGAGCGGCAGGCCATCGAGCAGGCCGCAAGGAATGGACATGGCCGGCAAACCCGCGAGGTTCGCGCCGATGGTGTAGATGTCGTTGAGGTACATGGTGATGGGGTCGTCCACCTTGTCCCCGATTTTGAAAGCCGGCGTGGGCGACGTGGGCCCCACGAGCACATCCGCCTGCGTAAACGCCGCGGCGAACTCGCGGCTGATGAGCTGACGCACCTGCTGCGCCTTCAGATAGTAGGCGTCGTAGTAGCCGGCGGACAGCACGTAGGCGCCCGTCATGATGCGACGCTTTACTTCGGCCCCGAAGCCTTCGCCACGCGAACGCTTGTAGAGGTCCATCAGGTCTTTCGGGTCCTCGCAGCGGTGGCCGAAACGCACACCATCGAAGCGCGACAAGTTCGATGAGCATTCTGCCGGTGCAACCACGTAGTACGTCGGCACGGACATGCCCATGTTCGGGCAACTTACATCGACAATTTCGGCGCCTTGGTCCGCGTAGACCTGTAGCGCTGCGCGGATGAGCGCGGCGTTGGCCGGATCCAAACCGCCTTCCATGAACTCGCGGACCACGCCGATGCGCAGACCCTTCACGGACTGACCGAGCTCCGCGCTGTAGGCAGGCACGGGAACATCGACGCTGGTGGAGTCGCGCGGGTCGAAGCCGGCGATGGCCTCGAGGAACAGGGCGCAGTCCTCAGCGGACGGCGCCATGATGCCGGCCTGGTCGAGGCTGGAAGCGAAGGCAATCATGCCGTAGCGCGACACGCGACCATACGTGGGCTTGATGCCGGAAATGCCGGTGAGCGCGGCGGGCTGGCGGATGGAGCCGCCCGTGTCCGTGCCCGTGGCCACTGGCGCCAAACGCGCCGACACCACCGCTGCCGAACCGCCGGAACTGCCACCCGGGACGCGGTCGGTGTCCCACGGGTTGCGCACCAGGCCAAAGTGGCTGGTTTCGTTGGACGAGCCCATGGCGAACTCGTCCATGTTCGTCTTGCCGAGCAGCACGGTGCCGGCCGCGGCGAGGCGCTCGACGACGGTGGCATCGTAGGGCGAGACGAAGTTCTTCAGCATGCGGCTGCCGCAAGTGGTGCGGATGCCGTCCGTGCAGAAAATGTCCTTTTGGGCCAGCGGAATGCCTGTGAGCGGGGCGGCCTGGCCGCTGGCGAGGCGCGCATCGGCGGCGGCAGCGTCTGCTAGCGCACGCTCGGGGGTGAGCGTGATGTAGCCGTTCAGCAGGCCGTTGTGGGCCTCGCTGCGGGCGATGAAGTGGCGGGCGAGTTCGGTGGCGCTGAACTGCTTGCTGCGCAGGCCAGCGGCCAGCTCGGCCACGGAGAGGGTATGCAGGCTCATTCGATGACCTTCGGCACGAGGTACAGGCCCGCTTCCACCTTGGTGGCATTGGCCTGGTAGCGGGTGTGCTGGTCCGTTTCCGTGACCACGTCGGGCCGCAGGCGCTGGACTTGGTCCGCCAAGGGGTGGGCCATGGGCGCGATACCGGTGGCATCGACGGCGTTCAACTGGTCCACGAAGGCCAGGATGCTGGAGAGGCTGCCCGTGGCGGCGGAGATTTCGTCTTCGCCGAGGGACAAGCGGGCCAGATGGGCGATGTGTTCGACATCGCGGCGGGAGAGGCTCATGGGCGGGTGCCGGTTCCTGCAGGGGTGGAAAGGTTCCGGGCGCGGAAAAACCGCAGAAAACCCGGGCCCCGATGATAACACTGCGCCTTGCCCGCTGTCCCGCCCGTGCTATCATTCGTCCTTGTTTTCGGCGGGCTTTTCCGGTGCCTTGGCCTAGCGTGGCCAGCGTTACCGCACCGGTCCGCGGTCCGCCGCTCCCGCCTCCCCGCCTGTTCCCATTTTTGGAAGCACCGCACCCATGTTCAAGAGCCTGCGTGGCTATTTCTCGAACGACCTGTCGATTGACCTCGGCACGGCCAATACGCTCATCTACGTGCGCGAGAAAGGCATCGTACTGAACGAGCCCTCCGTGGTTGCCCTGCAAGACGAACCTGGCCGCGGCGGCAAGGTCATCGTTGCGGTAGGCCAGGAAGCGAAGAACATGCTCGGCCGCACGCCGGGCCACATCACTGCTGTGCGTCCCATGAAGGACGGCGTCATCGCCGACTTCACGTACACGGAAAAGATGTTGCAGTTCTTCATCAACAAAGTGCACGGCAACCGCTGGCTGCGGCCTTCGCCGCGCGTGCTCATCTGCGTGCCTTACGGCTCTACGCAGGTGGAACGCCGCGCCATCAAGGAATCCGCTGAAGGTGCCGGCGCTCGTCGCGTCGACATCATCGACGAACCCATGGCAGCGGCGGTTGGCGCTGGCCTGCCCGTGCATGAAGCGCGCGGTTCCATGGTGCTCGACATCGGCGGTGGTACTTCCGAAGTCGCCGTCATCTCGCTGAACGGCATCGTGTATGCCGCTTCGGTGCGTATCGGTGGCGACCGCTTCGACGACGCCATCATCAACTACGTGCGCCGCAACTACGGCATCCTCATCGGTGAAGCCACTGCCGAGCGCATCAAGATTGAAATCGGCTCGGCCTACCCCGGTACGCAGGTGCGCGAAATCTCCGTGAAGGGCCGCAATCTTTCCGAAGGTGTGCCGCGCGCGTTCACGCTCAACTCGAACGAAATTCTCGAGGCGCTGCAAGAGCCGCTCGCCGGCATCGTCGGCGCCGTAAAGCAAGCACTGGAACAAACGCCGCCAGAACTCGGCGCCGACGTCGCCGAACGCGGCATCGTGCTCACCGGTGGTGGCGCTTTACTGCGCGACCTCGACAAGCTGCTCGTCGAAGAAACCGGCTTGCCCGTGCTCGTCAGCGACGACCCACTCACCTGCGTGGCGCGTGGCGGCGGCCGTATCCTCGAGCTCACTGAAGACCATCCCGGCGCCTTCGGCTTGTCGTGAGAGTCAGCGCTGCCCCAGGCGCCCCGCTAGGCCCCGCGCGGGGCTCCACCACGGGCCTTCGGGCAGCCGTCATGGCACTGGCAGCGCTCGCGCTGATGGTGTCAGACCAAAAACAGAACCACCTCGAAACTGTCCGCTCAGTCATCACTACGGTCGCCTGGCCGCTGCGTTGGCTGGTGCACTCGCCAGTGGCTGCTGGCGCTTGGCTCGGCACCACCTTCGCCACCCGCGAACGACTGCTGGAAGAAAATCGCGCCTGTCGCGAAAACCAAGCGCTTCTCGATCTGCGCCTGCTGCGCTACGAGGCCCTTGAGCAAGAAAACCAACGGCTACGTGCGCTCAACCGTGCGCTCGGACCCGAAGCCCCGAAGGCCACCATGGCCGAGGTGCTGCGCGTGGATCTGGGCCCTTTCCGCCAGCGCGTCATCATCAACTCCGGCACGAGGGCCGGCGTCTTCGTCGGACAGGCCGTGGTGGACGCCGGTGGCATCGTGGGCCAAGTCCGCCGCGCCGGCTTGCTCTCGTCTGAAGTCATTCTCCTGTCCGACCCGGAACACGCCATTCCCGTCCAAGTGAATCGCACGGGTCTGCGCACCATCGTCAGTGGTACCGGACAACCCGCCACCCTCTCGCTGCCGTACTTGTCACGCAATGCGGACGTCCGCGTCGGCGACCTCTTGCTGTCTTCGGGCTTGGGCGGCGTCTTTCCACCGGGCTACCCAGTAGCACGGGTCACGGAGGTTCGCCGCGACCCGGCCGAACCACTAGCGGTCATTCGCGCCGAACCTCTGGCGGCGCTCGACCGTGACCGTGAAGTGCTGTTGCTCGACTACGTCGAACCGCCCGTCGATGTCGATGCGGTGGCAGAACCGGCCACGCCGCCACCGGTGAAGCCATGAGCCGCGATGCTTTCGCTCCGCGCTGGGTGGTGGTCTTGTGGTTGTTGCCGGCACTTTTGCTGTCGGCTATTCCCCTGCCCGATTGGCTGGCCATGCTGTGGCCAGACTGGCTACTGCTTCTACTGCTGGCCTTCGCAATGCACTCACCGCGCAGTTGTGGCCCCATCACCGCCTTCAGCGCCGGCTTGGTTCTCGACGCGTTCCGTGGCGTCCTGCTCGGCCAACATGCCTTCGCCTTCGTGGTGGTCATTTGGCTAATGCACCGGTTCCGCTTGCGCCTGCGCATGTTCACACCGTTGCATCAGGCGGGTGTTGTGTTCTCCCTGCTGTGGGTTTACCAGTTCCTGCTGTTCTGGATTGACGGCGTCAGCGGACATCCGCTTACCACCTGGGCGCGTTGGCTACCGGTGTTGACCGGTGCGCTGTGCTGGACCTGGCTCTCGGCTTGGCTGGAACGCCACGCCTTGCGCCACTGAGCCCCCTGACGCCATGGGCCGCCTACGCGTCAAAAACAACGTGCTGGAACAGCGCATTTTCACGGGCCGCGTCACCTTGGCCGGTGCCATCGTGGCCCTGCTGCTGTTCACCATCCTCGGTCGTCTGTTTTACCTGCAAGTAGTCCAGCACAGCTACTACGCCGATCTTTCGCAGGGCAACCGCATCCGCATCGACCCCATGCCGCCCGACCGCGGCATCATCGTCGACCGTCGCGGTACCGTGTTGGCCGAGAACACGCCGGCCTACCAGTTGGAACTCACCCCCGAGCAAGTGCCGAACATACGCGACACACTGACGCGCCTCGCGGGCTTAGGTCTCGTCAACCAGGACAACCTCGAGCCGCTCTATCGCTTGGTGCGTGCCAGCCACAAGTTCCGGGCCGTGCCGCTACGCTTGTCCATGAGCGACGAAGAAATCTCGCGCTTCGCGGTGCATCAACACAGCTTCCCCGGCGTGGAAATCCGTGCGCGCCTCGCGCGCTACTACCCACTGGGTGCACTGGGCGTGCATGCCTTGGGCTATGTCGGCGCCATCACCGACGCGGACCTGGAGAAGATTGACCGCGATGCCTATGCCGGCACTTCCGTCATGGGCAAGGTGGGTGTGGAAGCGGCTTTCGAAGATTTGTTGCACGGTAAGTCGGGCTACCGACAGCTGTTGGTAAATGCGGAAGGCCGCAGTGTGGAGCGGGTGGGTGGCGCGCAGGTGGCGGTACAACATAAGCGCCCCCGTGCCGGCAGCGACCTCGCCGTTGCCCTCGATGCAAAGCTGCAAGCCGTGGCAGAGCAAGCCTTGGCCGGCTGGCGCGGGGCCGTGGTAGCCATGGACCCGATGACTGGCGATGTGTTGGTGCTCGCCTCCACGCCAGGTTTTGACCCTAACTTGTTCACGCGCGGTATTTCCAACCGCGACTACCGCGCACTGGCCGACAGCCTCGACCGCCCCATGTTTAACCGAGTCTTGCGTGGCACCTACCCGCCAGGCTCTACCATCAAGCCTCTCATGGCCTTGGCAGGCCTCGAGTATGGCGTCATCGACCCGGACTACGCGCGTCCTTGCCCCGGTTGGTTCTCGTTGCCGCGCAGCAGACACCGTTACCGCGACTGGAAGAAAACCGGCCACGGCCACGCAGACATGCGCGATGCCATCGCCACTTCCTGCGATGTGTACTTCTATGCCTTGGCAGATATGCTCGGAATCCGGCGCATGCACGAGTCCATGACGCACCTGGGGTTCGGAGTCCGTACCGGCATCGACATTCCCGGCGAAAAGCCCGGCCTCATGCCCTCCCCCGAGTGGAAGAAAAAAGCCTACAAGCGTCCACAGGACCAGGTCTGGTTCCCCGGCGAAACCGTCATCGTAGGCATCGGCCAAGGCTACATGCTGGCGACTCCCCTGCAACTGGCCCATGCCACCGCCATCATCGCCGCGAAGGGTCGCAACTTCCGCCCACGCTTGCTCACCGGCATTCGCGACCCGGTTAGCGGCCAGTGGCAGCGCTTGCAGCCCATCGAAGGTGAACGGGTACGTCTGAAAGACGAGGCGAACTGGGATGTCATTACCGAAGGCATGCTACGGGTCACCGAAAGCAACCGCGGTACAGCGTTCGGCGCACTACGGGGCACGCCCTACCACGTGGCGGGAAAAACCGGCACCGCACAAGTGTTCAGCATCGGCCAAAATCAGAAATACAACGAGGCGGAGGTAGCGGAGCGCCTGCGCGACCACGCGTTATTCGTCGCTTTTGCGCCGGCCGAAGCGCCCCGCCTGGCCATCGCGGTACTGGTGGAAAACGGCGGTCACGGCGCCAGCGTGGCGGCGCCCATGGCACGCGCCATCTTCGATGCCTACCTGCTTGGCAAGTATCCGGCGCCGAAAACAGCGGTCGTCATTGCGGGTTCCGCGGATACTCCTGCGGCCGGCCAAGAACCGGTGGGAGACTAGCGCATGTACGAAGACTGGCAGCGTTCCAAGGCGCAACGCGCTTTTACGCAGACGGGCGAGTTTCTACGCCGGTTCAACCTCGATACTCTGTTGATTACTGGCCTCGGGTTGGTGATGGCGTTTGGCCTGTTCGTGCTCTACAGCGCCTCTAGTGAAAATCTGGCGCTATGGGAAGCGCAATTGGCGCGCTTCGCGCTGGCCCTGGGGTTGATGACGCTCATCGCTCAAATACCCCCACAATGGATTCGGCGCGGTGCGCCCGCGGTGTATGTCGTCGGCGTCATCATGCTGGTGCTCGTGGCGCTGGTGGGGGACACGAGTCTGGGCGCACAGCGCTGGTTGAACCTCGGCATCGTGCGCTTTCAGCCCAGCGAAATCATGAAGCTGGCGGTGCCACTGACCTGCGCTTGGTGGCTGCATGAACGGCCCGTGCCCGTGTCATGGCGGGACCTTGGCGTGCTGGTATTCATCATCGGCATCCCCGCGGCTCTCATCGCCAAACAGCCTGACCTTGGTACGGCTGTACTCGTCTCGGCCGCTGGCGTCTTCGTGTTGCTGCTCGGCGGCCTCTCCTGGCAAATCATCGCCGGAGGTAGCGCACTCTTCGCCGCAGTGACCCCGGTGGCTTGGCATTTCATGCACGACTACCAGCGTCAGCGCGTCCTGACTTTGCTCGACCCTACGCAAGATCCGCTTGGCACCGGTTACAACATCATCCAATCGCAGATCGCCATCGGCTCCGGGGGCGTGTTCGGCAAGGGCTGGATGAACGGCAGCCAGGCCCAACTGGAATTCCTGCCCGAACACTCGACGGACTTCATCTTCGCCGTCGTCGGCGAGGAACTCGGCCTCTTGGGGCAAGGCATGTTGCTCCTTGTCTACGGCTTCATTATCGGCCGTGCCCTATTCATGGCCATGGACGCGCGCGACACTTTCGGCCGGCTCGCCGCCGGCAGCATCGCGCTCACCTTCGCCGTCTACGTGGTGGTGAACGCGGGCATGGTCTGCGGCATCCTGCCCGTGGTGGGTGTGCCGCTGCCATTGGTGAGCTACGGCGGCACGAGCGCCGTGACCCTCCTCGCTGGGTTCGGTATCCTTCTGTCCATCCATTCCCATCGGAAGCTCGTCCGTTGAACCGTCGCCCCCTCCCTGCAGCCCGCTTCGTCGCGGTGCTTCTCGGCACGCTCGTAGCGTGCTGGGTGGCACCGGCAGCGCTGGCGATGGACAACACCCGTGAAGACGTGCGCAGCTTCAGCGCCGAGATGGTCAGCAAGCATGGCTTCGACCCCGCGTGGGTAGACACCATGTTGCTGTCGGCCACCTCGCAGCCCGCCATCATCGAAGCGATGAACCGGCCGGCGGAAAAGACCAAGCCTTGGTTCGAGTATCGCGCGCGCTTCATTTCTGAACGGCGCATTCGCGAGGGCGTGGCCTTTTGGCAAGCCAACCGCGAGCCGCTCGAACGTATTGCAGCGGCACGGGGTGTGCCACCGGAGACCATCGTCGGCATCATCGGCGTGGAAACTTTCTACGGCGCCATCACCGGCAAGTATCGCGTCCTGGATGCGCTGGCCACACTCGCCTTCGACTACCCACCCCGTGCACCTTACTTCCGTGCAGAACTGGAAGAATTTCTGTTGCTCGCTCGCGAACATGGCATGGACCCTTTGCAGGTCACCGGCTCCTACGCGGGAGCGATGGG